>NZ_JABSPU010000033.1 GCF_013214815.1 Gilvibacter sp. | reverse complement strand
AAAAGCAGTTGAGAAAAGGATCTACACCGCCTTGGATAAACTAAGACAAGAAATAAAAGAATTGTAAGACTTGGGTAGGAATTTTACAGCTAGGGTTGTTCTATTAGTGACAAATTAATATGAAAAAGGAAAATTTGTTTTTAAGGTGGTTAGATCATAGCTTGAGTGAAGCGGATCGCACGGCGTTGCAAGACGACGAGCGCTTCAGTGCTTACGAAAAAATTTCCCAAGCTGCACAATACTTTCGGGCTCCGGAGTTTGACGCCAGCTCAAGTTACGATCGCCTCCGCTTAAAGCAACAACAAAAAACTAAAGTAAAACGATTAAAGCCTTGGCGCATTGCCTCTGCGATTGCCGCCATATTTGTTTTAGGATTCTTAGTTGTGAATTTAACTGCGGATGACTTGACTACCTACTCCACTGCTACCGCAGAATCCTTGGAAATAACTTTACCAGATGATTCCGCCGTACAACTTAATGCAGGTACTACATTGAGTTTTAATGAAGAAAAGTGGCAAGATGCAAGAACTGTTGCCTTAGACGGGGAAGCGCTGTTCAAAGTTGCCAAAGGAAGCACCTTTACTGTAAAGACAGAGGCGGGAACGGTTCAAGTTCTCGGTACAGAATTCAATGTGATTAACCGGGAAGGTCTGTTTGAAGTTACTTGTTACGAAGGACGAGTAGCTGTAGCCATTAACGGCAAAGAAACTGCAGAAATCACCGCTGGGCAGGGAATTAAATTTTTGAACAATAAAGCGAGTCGCTTTGAGACCGCAGTTAGCAATCCGAGTTGGATCAACAACAAATCGGTCTTTAAAAGTACGCCTTATCATATGATCTTGGCAGAACTAGAGCGTCACTACACGATTAAAGTAGATGCATCTGCCATTGATAAAAGTGTTATTTTTACTGGAAGTTTCACTCACCAAGATCTAGAAACTGCCTTGAAAGCAGTAACAGATCCGCTACAATTGAATTACAAGATTGACGGGGACCGAGTGACTATCACCAAATAATCACTGAACCAAAAGCGTGCGCAGCCGCATTCTATTACTACTACTCTTAACCCCTATTAGTGCCCTCTTTGGGCAGCAAACTGTTGCGCTTACGGATTATTTTCAGCAGTTAGAAGCTGAGTTCAACTGCACCTTTTCTTATGAGGATGCAGCGCTTACAAATCACAGGTATTCCTCATCAGACTTAGCCAGTAACCTCCCAACAGCCTTAGAAGCGCTTCAAGCCAACACCCTGTTTGATTATCAATTACTACAGGACAATACAGTTACAGTGGCACCAAAAAGCGGAGTTGGCAATTATTGCATTGTTGTCATTTCTAAAGAGACGGGACAAGCCTTGGAAGGGGCCAAGGTGAGTACTCCCTATCAGCTATTAATTACGGATGACCGCGGTAAAGTAAATGTCAGTTATGTGGATTCTTTGTTGGAATTTGAAGTTTCCTATTTGAGTTATGCCGATCACAGTGACCGGATTGACCCTAATTTGGTGTCTGGCATGTGTTACACCGTGGCACTGGCGCAACAAGCGGAATCTCTCAACCCCGTGATGCTCACGAATTTCATCACCAAGGGAATCAGCAAAAAAGCAGATGGTGCAGTAAACGTAAACTACGATGCCTTTGATATTTTACCTGGTCTTATTGAAAGTGACGTACTTCTTACCCTTAAGGAATTGCCAGGCATACAGAGTGTAAATGAAACCGTGTCTTTTTTAAATATTCGCGGCGGAACCAATGATCAAAATTTGATCCTTTGGGACGGAATTAAAATGTATCAAAACGGACACTTTTTTGGGCTGATCTCTGCGTTTAACCCCAATCTAACCAAAGAGGTCAACGTTTACAAAAGTGTTGGAAATGCTAGATATGGAGATGGTGTTTCTGGAATTATCTCTATGGAAGGTTCTGAGGATCTTATCCGTGAATTTAAAGTGAATGCTGGTCTCAATCTCTTAAGTGGAGATGTAATGGCAGAAATACCGATCAATGAGCAGCTGTCTGTAGAAGTGGCTGGGCGTCACTCTTTGAATTCACTTTTCACAACACCCACCTATGATGCGTACTTTGATAAGGCCTTTCAAAACACGGAGTTGCAATCGGCAGCTATGGCTAACCTTACCTCTGATGCGGACTTTAGATTTTTTGACGCACACTTTAGATTACAGTACGAACCAACTGACAAAGACAAATTCCGGCTGAGTTTACTCCGCCTAGGAAACCGTTTGGACTTTTTGGAAAACGGAATGTTGGAAGGTGAACCTCAAGCCAGACAGTCTAACCTTACTCAAGATAACTCCTCAGCAGGTTTCTTTTATCAGCGCAGCTGGAATCCGCGTTTGCAAACCTCTGTACAATGGTACGGCAGCGGTTACGAACTCACTGCCCTAAATGCGGATATAGAAAATGACCAACGTCTCATTCAAGAAAACGATCTGGTCGAAACGGGAATAAAGGTAGAGAACCAATGGCGTCTTAACTCACACTTAGTTTGGCAGCAAGGATACCAGTTCAATGAAACGGGAATCACCAATTTTGAGAATATCAATAACCCAAACTTTGAGCGCTTAGAAAAACAGGTGCTGCGCACACACAGCTTGTACAGCAGCCTTTTCTATGAAACAAATAATGGAAAGACCCGCATAGAAGCTGGGCTTCGGGCCAATCATATCAATAAATTCAATGAGGTTTTGGTGGAGCCAAGGGTTCGCATGATCCAGCGTGTTGGGCGTAATTTGAGTATTGAACTCTTGGGAGCACTCAACAGTCAAACTACCTCTCAGGTCATTGATTTGCAGAACGACTTTCTCGGTGTGGAGAACAGGCGTTGGGTACTTTCTGATTCTGAAAACATCCCAATCATCAAAGGCCGTCATTTGGGAATGGGATTCAGCTATCAGCGTAAGGGATGGCTTTTCAGCGCAGAGCCATACTGGAAAGAAATTAACGGGATCACCAGCCAAAGCCAAGGGTTTCAAGATCAATTTGAAGATCAAAGGACGCATGGAACGTATACTGTTGTCGGGTTGGATTTCCTAGCCAATAAGCAGTGGGAAAAGACCAATGTGTGGGTCAGTTACTCTTTGGCGCAAAACGATTATGATTTTGAAGAATTTGATCCCTCAGAATTCCGAAACAATTTAGACATACGTCACGTGCTGTCTTTGGGAGCCAACTTCAACTTAGGAAAATTTAACCTTGGAGCTGGCCTGAACTGGCACAGCGGAAGACCCTTTACTCCCGTAGGTGATAATTCAATTCCGCAAGTTGGTTTTGTGGACTACATGGATCCAAACAGCCAGCGTTTGGAGGATTATTTTAGAGTAGACGCCTCCGCTACCTATACTTATGATTTGAGTGAAAAAGTCCGATTGGTCAGTGGGATTTCGCTCTGGAATCTGTTGGGGAATGATAATGTGGTTAACACCTTTTATCGCGTCAATGACGATTTTGAAGTGCAACAAATTGACGATCTCGCCCTGCGTTTTACTCCAAACGCCACACTCCGTATTATAATAAAGTAACCATACTCTGTAACCTTAGGGTCTCACCCTTAAAAACAGAAGTCCAACACGCGCCTTTTGACCGGAAACAGTGAAGCGAAAACTAGCAGATGTTTTCATAATTGAAGGCTTTTTTGAGCTGCATAGCAGCGCTACGGAGCGAAAAAAAGACAAATAATACGGAAACAGGGGCAGTTTGCAGCCTCTGGTGTAGGTCAAAAGTGGCGTGAATAAATAAAAAAACCGCCCAAGGAGGCGGTATATTTTATTGGCGCAAAAAAAGATGATTAAAGGTAAGGAAGGCAGAGACCAATTGTAGGTTAAGGATATTGCATGCAACTTTATCTCAAAGACGCTACACCGTTTTTCGTTTAACCTAAAGAAATAGCTTTGGTGCCTCACTATACGTCTTAATGGGTTGCGGTCGGCTGCCGGCCTTACCTTTGGTGCTTTTAAAAAAGGGCGGTCAGCAACAAGAGGTAGTCATTATGAACAGAAACTTTTAACTAGCATCAAAATGAATAACTGTAGGTTTAAGGTTTCTTGCTGCTGATCGTGCCCAAAGATTCTAAGGATAATACTAACAGTTTAACTAATGTGACTTGTTATTGAAAAAAATAGCATTATTGCTTAAAATCAGTTCTCGGATTTCTCCTTTTCATAGATAGCTAATTTAAATGTCTTCTTGTGGAAGCACCGATCCGGCTAATCATCTTTTCAAAGAGCTTCGATCCTATTGGGTCGATTTGTAAGTAAAACAGGGCAGTCAAAAAAAACCCTACCAAAAAATTTAAAAAACTTTTAAATTATATTTACACCCCTTTAAAAACAAAGGATTAGATGGCCATCAAAAATTCACAGGACGAACCAAACGTTTGCGAAGAGCGCACTTATAACGCTCTTTACAGTGCGCATGGGCAAGCCCTGTGGAATTTCGCCTATTATAAATGTGGAAATGCAGACGACGCAAGCGACCTGGTACAAGAAGCCTTTGTAAAGCTTTGGAACAATTGCAGTAAGGTGAGTTTTGCGAAAGCCCGCTCCTTTTTATATACAGTGACCAACAACAGTTTCTTAAATGCTGTGGCGCATCAGAAGGTGGTACTCAATTATCGCAGCATGCAATCTTCTGGAGTGGATAAACAATCTCCTGAGTTTTTATTAGAGGAAAAGGAATACGGTAAAAAGTTGAATGCAGCTTTAAATACTTTGACAGAAGCGCAGCGAACCGCCTTTTTAATGAACCGTATTGACGGTAAAAAATACAAACAGATCGCAGAAGAGTTAGACATCAGTGTTAAGGCTGTAGAAAAGCGAATCAGTCAAGCATTGGTCAGTCTGAAAAAAAACTTGGATGGATTTAATAAATAAGGTAGGGTATTTCTGAATTGAACTGTTATACCCTTGAAAAAGAAATAGAATGAACAAGCAAGAGTTGCTTCATAAATGGATGAATGACGAGCTAACAGGAGCCGAAGAAAGCGCATTGCGCGAGGATCCTGAGATGCGCGCGATGATGGAAATTGCAGTACAAACACGCGGCATGGAGGCTCCTGAGTTTCCTAAGGACGCGGTATGGAAGAACATTCAGCAACTGAACAAACCTACTAAAGTGAGAACATTACAACCACTGAAGTTCATTGTTCGTATTGCGGCTGTTTTTGCCATTGTTGCCTTTTCATACGTATTCTGGCAAGGTTTAGATACCGATGTCAATACAGCTATTGCTGAAAAGACAGAGATCATACTTCCAGATCAGTCAGAAGTTGCTTTGAACGCTAATTCTTTTTTGACTTACAATCAGCAAGATTGGAAAGATGCCCGCACCCTTCGTTTGGACGGAGAAGCTTATTTTAAAGTGGCTAAAGGAAGTGCTTTTGTGGTAGAAACTGATCTTGGAGATGTTACTGTACTCGGAACTCAATTCAATGTTTTTGCACGAGAGAACCTACTTAAAGTGAGTTGCTTTGAAGGGGTGGTTTCTGTATCTTTAGACCAAGAGGTCATTACCTTGAGAGCTGGCGATGCCTTAGAGTTAGAGACAGGCAAAACTGTTAAGAATCTAACGACAAGCTTAAGCGCCCCGCGTTGGTTGCAAGATGAAAGCTCATTTAACAACGCACCTTTGACTCAAGTACTTAACGAATTGGAGCACTATTACAACATCCAACTAGAAGTAAGTGATATCGATCTGGAAAAGCGCTTTACTGGAAGCTTTACCCACCAAGATCTCGATATTGCCCTTCAATCAATTTGCAACCCGCTTCAAATGACCTACAGCGTTTTGGATAAAAACAAAGTAGTGTTGAATGAGGCTGAGTAAATCTGGGTACTTTTTTCTGATCAGTCTACTGCTACTGATCACTAGCACAACAGGCTTTGCACAAGAGCAGATCAAGCTCAGCACCTATCTCAAACAACTGGAGACACAAAACGATATTCGTTTCTCTTATGCTCCGGAGGCTATTGAGGATATATCAATTACCCCTACCACTACTCCAGATCTTCAAGCCAATATAGAATACATCAAGGCCAGAACGGGTCTGCAGATCACAAAGATCAATGAACGGTATTATTCCGTAAATGCGCCAAACAGCATTCATATTGTAGTTCTCGACGCCACTACAGGAGCCCCACTGCCTAACGCCAATGTGATGATCGCGGACCAAGGTGCGGGTTATACGACCAATGCGGAGGGTAGCGCTTATATTCCGAATCCGACCAATACCATATTTGTTGAAATACAATACTTGGGTTATCAAACAGTTGGTCTCAATCTGGGTCCTGTTGAATACAATACCGTAGTCGTTTCCTTAAAGCCCAGTGTAGATCAATTGGAAGAGGTACTGCTTCAGCCGGTTTTTACTCAAGGTATTTACAGAACTAATGACGGTTCCTATCGATTCAATACAGAGAAATTTGGACTCCTTCCTGGGATCGCAGAAACGGACGTACTACAGATCTCTCAAACCCTGCCTGGGGTTGAAAGTGTGGATGAAACGGTATCCAACATTAATATTCGAGGCGGAAGTAACGGAGAGAATCTTTTGCTTTGGGATGGAATGCGTGTCTATCAAAGCGGACACTTTTATGGACTGATTTCCGCAATCAACCCCTATATCACAGAAGACGTGTTTATTTATCGCAACGGAACCCACAGCCGTTATGGAGAGAGTGTATCTGGAGTGATTGATCTAAAAGCGATGGACGAGGTCACCGATCAAATCCACGGAAAAGCAACCTTAAACCTTTTACATGCCAACGCCTTTTTAGACATTCCGATCAGTAAAAAGCTATCGGTTATGGTAGCAGGGAGAAGGTCTTTGAACGACCTCTACCAAACTCCTATCTACAACAGTTATTCAGAACGAGTATTTCAAGATACACAGATCACCAACTTGGCCACTCCCAATGATCAATCAGATTTGAACACCTCAGAAGACTTCAACTTTTTTGATATAAGTGCGAAGGTCTTATACAATCCTTCACAAAAGGATCGTCTGCGTTTAAACTTCTTGGCTATAAATAATAATCTCAACTTCAATCAGAATCTTTCCAACGACGCCTTTGAACTCAGCGAAACCAGTGAACTCAACCAAGAGAACATAGCCGCTGGATTACACTGGCAGCGCACATGGAACAGCAAATGGAGCAGCACCGTTGGAGCTTACCGCAGTCAATACAATCTGGATGCAGCAAATTTTGAACTCCTAACCACAGAATTTGACACCCAAGGCAATGAAGTGATCTCCTTTGTAGGTCGAGCGCAATTACTGTATCGACATAAAAAGAACGTCCAATGGGAAGCCGGTTATGAGTTCATTGAGACGGGTGTAACCAACAGTGATCAGACCACCACTCCAGAATTCAGACGCCGAGTCAAAGAAGTTTTGGTAGGACATCACTTGTACAACCAACTGGACTGGAATCCCTTTAACGGCAAAACTCAGATCAATGCTGGTGTACGATTAACTCATTATCCGAAGATCAACGAATATCGTTTTGAACCAAGACTTAATTTGCATCAAAAACTCGGAGCTGGATTTGCTCTTGAATTCCATGGAGAACTTAAAAGTCAAAGTATTTCTCAGGCTGTAGCTTTCCAGAATGAATTTTTAGGGGTAGAAAACCGCAGGTGGATCCAAGCAAACGGCAATGAGATTCCACTGATCACCAGTGAGCAATGGTCTACTGGACTGGTTTGGAATAAACGCAACTGGCTGATCAACTTAGAGTATTTTGAAAAATCTGTTGAAGGCATTAGTGCAACAACGCAAGGTTTCCAAAATCAATTTGCCAATAGCGCTGCTTTAGGATCTTATCAGGTCTTTGGTTTAGAGCTCATTGTCAATAAACGTTGGCGCGGACTCGGAGCTTGGTTAGGTTATACTTACTCCAACAATGATTATCAGTTCGATTCCTTTGATCCGCAATCATTTGCCAATAACCTAGACATCACACACTCCTTGCGAGCAGCGATTAGTTATGACCTAGGACGCTTGAGTACAGTTTTTGGATTGCAATGGCGCAGCGGAAAGCCCTTTACGCTTCCACTAGGTGAAGCACCCTCAGCCATTCAGGACACGGAAGACATTCCGTTTAGCGCTCCCAATGCGGAAAGACTCACCTCCTACTTTAGAGCAGATCTGTCTTTTAAATATATTGTTTTGGATAAGTCGGGTTATACCCTAAAAGCCAATGCCGCCTTTCAAAACATCTTTAACAACAACAATTTATTGGATCGTTATTTTGTTTCTCAACAAATTGGAGAAGACCAGTTTGCGATCAATCAGATTGAAAACAGATCGCTGCGTTTCACACCAAACTTCGCTTTGGAGCTCAGCTTCTAAATTACATGCGCTCGGGCGCAGCAATTCCCAATAAGCTTAGCGCTTTTTCAATGGTTTTGCCGACTGTCTGAGATAGTGATACTCTGAATCGCAATTGCTGAGGAGAATCTGCAGCAAAGATGGGTACGTTCTGGAAGAAGGAGTTATAGGCCTTTACCAGATCATAAACATAATTCGCAATCAAAGCAGGACTGTGTTGCGCTGCTGCCAAATTAACGGCTACCGGATAATTCTGCAATTCCTTGATAACAGCGCGCTCTTTTTCTGTAAGCGATACGGCTGCTGCTGGAGCCAAGTCCATAGTGGCCGCCTTGCGCAGGATCGCTTGAATACGCGCGTAAGTGTATTGAATGAACGGCCCTGTATTTCCTTGGAAATCTACAGAAGCCTCTGGATCAAATAAGATTCGTTTTTTAGGATCTACCTTAAGGATGTAGTATTTCAAAGCACCCAAACCAATGTCTTGATACAGCGCCTGTTTTTGAGCATCCGTATAGCCATCAAGTTTTCCGAGTTCAGAAGCGATTGTTCCAGCCGTTGTTGCCATTTCTTCAATCAGATCATCGGCATCAACTACTGTCCCTTCTCGACTTTTCATTTTCCCACTCGGTAGGTCGACCATCCCATAACTCAAATGGAAAAGATTTTCTGCCCAGCTATAACCGAGCTTTTTCAGGATCAAAAACAAAACCTTAAAGTGATAATCCTGTTCATTCCCAACGGTATAGATCATCCCCTTAGCATCGGGCATGTCCTTGATTCTCTGGATGGCAGTCCCAATGTCCTGGGTCATGTAAACTGCGGTCCCATCACTTCTGAGTACCAATTTTTCATCAAGGCCTTCATCGGTGAGGTTACACCAAACAGAACCATCCTCTTTTTTAAAGAAGACGCCCTTGGACAATCCTTCCTCAATATTTTCCTTCCCTAATAAATAGGTATTGCTTTCATAGTACAGGGTGTCAAAATCAACACCCAAAGCCTCATAGGTAGCATCAAAACCTTGATACACCCATCCATTCATCGTCTCCCAAAGGGCTACGGTTTCTGGGTCACCAGCTTCCCACTTGCGCAGCATTTGTTGTGCTTCTAGTAGTAAAGGCGCTTGTTCCTTTGCTTCGGATTCTGACTTGCCCGCAGCGATCAATTCTTGCTGTTGTGCTTTATATTCTTGGTCGAATTTCACATAGTACTTCCCAACCAAATGATCACCCTTTAATCCACTTGATGCTGGAGTCTCACCTTCACCAAATAATTTCCAGGCCAACATGCTTTTACAGATGTGAATCCCGCGATCATTGATGATCTGAGTTTTATACACCTTTTTGCCGGCAGCCTTTAAAATCTCTGCCACAGAATATCCCAAAAGTATGTTTCGAATGTGTCCGAGGTGTAAGGGCTTGTTGGTATTCGGAGAAGAATACTCGACTATTACAGCCTCTTCACCCTGCGGTTGATGACCAAAATCAGCATAAGATGCAATGCCCTCAAATGCCTCATAAAAGTAGGCATCGCTCAAAGACAGGTTCAAAAATCCTTTGATGACATTAAACCCAGTTACCGCTGCTAACTCAGCTTCTAAATAAGCTCCTAAAGCTTCACCAATTGCTACTGGATTCCCTTTTACAACGCGCAACATCGGAAACACAACTACGGTGATATCGCCCTCAAACTCTTTACGTGTGGCTTGGAATTCTACCTCTGAGAGCTCCGCCTGATAAAGGCTTTTGAAAGCAGCTTGAATGTGGTTTGTCAATAGGGATTGCAAGTCCATAGCATCTATGATTTTAAGCCCCCAAAGATAAAATTTTTATTCCACTTGAAATGGCGGTATCTTTGTAAAAGAACCACCTATGCTGCAATTCGTCAAGCGCAGCCACCAGTTATATTAAGCATGAGAGCACTACCCAACATTCTAGGCATTTTTCTGTTTCTACTCACTGTGATGAGTTGTAAAGAACAAGGCCAAACACAACCTGTTTCTGATGAAGCGCAAACCGTTGTTGAACCTAAAGATGCTGTTTTAGATAAGCTCTTTACAATGATGCAAGGTTCTTTCAATTCTGGGAAACAGGCGCAAGCAGACAGTAGTTATTTTGACATCAGTTTGCATATGGCGCCGATTTGGCCAGAACAAGGAAACTTTCTCTATGTGGAGCAGGCCGTGAGTGCTAATCAAGACCAAACAGATCGCCAAAGAGTCTACAAGTTAGAACGCATGGATGAAACTCGAATTGGATCTATAGTTTATGAAATCCCTAACGATTCACTTTGGATCGGGAAGTGGAAAACACCGGAAGCTTTCAGCAGCTTAAGTCCAGACGATTTGGAAATTCGTCAAGGTTGCACGGTGTTTTTACAAGCCACGGCAGATGGAGGTTTCTCAGGAAGCACGAATGAAATGAGCTGTTTGAGCAGCCTTCGTGGAGCTTCTTATGCTACGTCTAAAGTTTCTGTTTATTCCGATCGGATCGAATCTTGGGACCAAGGTTTTGATGCAGAAGGCAATCAGGTTTGGGGTGCGGAAAAAGGTGGTTATGTGTTTGACAAGGCGGATGCAACCGAGTCGAACCCATCAGAATAAACCCATGATCCTCAACACCTCCTACAACAATAAAGAAACAAGACGCAAAATAGACGACCTACTCGGCAAACCCTTTACACTGCGCGAACGAATAAAACGCAAGGGAATCGGTTCTCCTCATATGCCCATATCACAAGCGAGTATTCAAATTGATAACTTGCTCAAACTGGATAACAACAGAAACGTCTGTAATATTGAAATGCGTCCTAACGGAATCATTTTAGGATTCCGGTCCCTACTAGAATCTTACGGATTGATCATCCCTTATTACAAATTAGTGCTTTTTAAAGGTGAGGCGGAGACCTATTCAGTCCACATGGACAGTTATCGCGTGGCTATAACCGCTCGAATCAAAGATAAAAGCATTCATAAGTTCATGAAAAAACTCATGGAAGCAAAGGCCTCCTATGACGCAAGCGTTGCCGGCCCAATTTAATTTTTGTAACTTCATAGGATCAGCTACTAAACCCTTAGACGCTTAAGCAATTTAAATTCACAAGGGTGAAAATTCTACTTACTGGAGCCAATGGTTATATCGGCATGCGACTACTTCCGTTGCTGGTCAAGGAAGGGCATGAAGTGATTTGCGCCGTGCGCAATCCTGCAAGACTTTCTATTAATGACAATCTGCGAGCTCAAATTGAGATCGTTACGATTGATTTTCTAGAAGAGCCTAAACCGGGCCTGCTTCCAAAAGACATTGATGTTGCCTATTACTTGATCCACTCCATGTCTGCCTCCACCTCTGATTTTGATGAAAAAGAGGCACGTTCCGCGAAGAATTTTAACGAACTCCTCCAAGAGACCCAATGTAAACAAGTTATCTATCTGGGCGGAATTGTCAATGAAAATGAACTGTCCAAACACCTGTCTTCCCGCAAGAATGTAGAAGACATCCTTGCAGAAGGCCACGCAGCCTTGACTGTCTTACGAGCGGCAATCATTGTAGGCTCCGGAAGTGCTTCCTTTGAGATCATCAGAGACCTCTGTGAAAAGCTGCCTCTAATGATCACTCCCAAATGGGTGAAAACCCGTTGTCAACCCATTGCGATAAGAAATGTGATCCAATACCTCATTGGAGTTTTGGGTCACGAAAAGACCTATAACGAGGTCTTTGATATTGGAGGCCCAGACGTTTTGACCTATAAGGAAATGATGAAAACCTATGCACGGGTTCGAAAGCTGCGATTACTGATCTTAGATGTACCGGTAATGACTCCAAAGCTATCTTCTTATTGGCTTTATTTTGTCACCTCAACATCCTATCCTTTGGCAGTGAATTTGGTAGACAGCATGCGGATTGAAGTGATCACCAAAGACCGTCGCCTGCGGCAATTACTGCAAATAGAACCTATACCCTATCAAAAGGCTATTGAATTGGCCTTTGAACGTATTGAACAGAATCAAGTGATCTCCAGTTGGAAAGACTCCTTAGTTGCCGGTCGATTTACTGAAGATCTTAAAAAATATGTCAAGGTGCCTTCATACGGCTGTGTGAAAGATCACCAAAGCCTGCCTATTGAAAATTCCAAAGAAGTACTCAACAATATATGGTCCATTGGAGGAACTCGTGGTTGGTATTACGGGAACGCCCTGTGGAAGATCCGTGGCTATATTGATAAACTAGTAGGTGGTGTTGGTCTTAGACGCGGACGCACACATCCCGACAAGATCTTTGAAGGCGATGCTTTGGACTTTTGGCGTGTAATTTTGGCCGATAAAAAAGCGAAAAGACTACTGCTATTCGCAGAAATGCGTGTCCCTGGTGAAGCTTGGTTGGAGTTTGAGATCGATGCTAATAATGTCTTGCACCAAACTGCAACCTTTAGACCAAGAGGATTGACAGGACGACTTTATTGGTACGCCATGTTGCCGTTCCACTATTTTATATTCAGTGGAATGATTCGGAATATTGCTACGAAGAGGTTTTAAGCGCGTGGTAAGAACACTTCTGCCATCATACAACGTGCACTGCCACCACCGCAGGTTTCAATAACTGTAAGTGAACTACTTAAGATTTCACAATGCGCCTCAATTTGAGCGATCTGCTTTTGGGTAAGCGAATCATGTGCTGCCTTTGACATAACCATATACTTTTGACCTGCTTCATTGCGAACCTGCAACATATTCCCTGCAAAAGCGTGCATTTGAGCCTCAGTGATGTCTACAATTTCCTTGCCTGATTCTTTGATGTGACTCACCAAGTTTTTGCGCTGCTTGGAATCATCTATACTTGCTAAACAGACTACCGCAAAATTTTCTGCTAAAGCCATCATAACATTGGTATGGTAAATGGGCAGTCGTTGTCCATCAACCGTTTGATTGGCTGTAAAGATAACCGGAGTGAATTCAAAATCTTCACAGAATTCAATGAGTAGTTCTTCATGCGCTCTATCTGACAAGGCACAGTACGCTATGGAATTGACACGATCTAGAAGCAGAGAACCCGTCCCTTCTAAAAAGACCCCTTCATCCTCGGCAGCTGTATAATCGGTAATAGAATCAATTTTAAATCCAGCAGCCTCAACTGCTTCAATGACCTCTTCTCTACGCTCACGACGCCTGCTCTGCGCAAACATTGGATACAAGACCACTTGTCCGTCTTGGTGGAAACTCACCCAGTTGTTTGGAAAAACGGCATCTGGGGTGTTGTCACTTTTGACATCATCTACAACAATAACACGAATTCCCTTGTCGCGTAAACTGGCTACGAAACTGTCAAATTCGGCCACAGCCTTGTCATTCAAGGCTTGATCGCTAAGTCCGGCGATCTCTTGCTGAAAATAATTATTGACGGCTGTTTCTGGATTGGAATTGAAACTGGCCGGACGCACCATTAGCAGGGTATCAGTTATCTGTTGCATGCTTGTTTTTTTGGCAAATTTAAATAAGTAAATCGGAATTATTATACCAAAATTAATCCCTAATCAAAGGCAAAGTACTGCATCTTAAAAGTCCTTCCTGCTTGGCGATCTCTGCATAAGGAACTTCCTCTACAGTAATGCCGTGGCTGCGCATCCAAGTATTGAGACGGCTGAAGTTTCTCTCAGAAATCACTACATCTGGAGCAATTGAAAATACGTTAGAGAACATATTGTACATCTCGTCTTTGTCAATATGGAAGCAGTTGTCCACACCAAAATGATTCACCAACCATAAATACTCATGTTCATTGAGAAAACCTTCTTTATGGATGATGCATTTGTCATGCCCTATCGGCTGAAAACAACAATCCAAATGCAAGGCATTGTCACGCGCTACGGTATTGGATTTGCGCAGTTCAAAAGCTTTTACAATTCTGTTTGGGAATTCCGTTTGAAGTGCTTTTACAGCATTATCGTTGGTGCGGGCTGTGATATAGCTGGGATAATCCTCACCCGTATAGGTCCCGACAAAAAGATAATCTCCCCAAGGCATTACATCTCCTCCTTCCACGTGACACTCTTCTGGAAAGCTTATGCGTTTGTCTTTGGGAATGGTTTCCCAAACATGACGAATGGCCTCGAACTCGTTGGCTCTATCCGGTAGGATATTGGCTTTCACCATTTTGTCGTCTATGACAAAAGCAATGTCTCTTGAAAATATCTGATTGCAATTCTCGATCAACTCCGGACGATATACGGTCACATCGTACTTTTTGAGTACGCCTGCAACGGCTTCCATTTCTGGAACCATGTCTTTTTCTAACGGATAGGTCCCTGCTAGGACATGCGCCAAGCTCTTGGGATCATAACAATCTTCTGGTTTTGGAGTGGGCCCGTTACTGTCTGCTCTGCCTAATACTACGGCCCTAAGCCGAGCAGTCTCGTTGGTAATGTTTAGTTGCATAAAAAGAAAGCTCCATGATTTCTCATGAAGCTTTTAGATTATCGTTGATAAATGGGCTTAAACTCGCGGTGGTTCTCCCCGATATAAATTTGTCTTGGCCTACCGATCGGCTCTTTGCGCAGGCGCATTTCACGCCATTGGGCGATCCAACCTGGAAGACGTCCTAACGCAAACATAGGCGTAAACATCTCCGTCGGAATACCAAGGGAACGGTAGATGATCCCTGAATAGAAATCAACGTTTGGATACAGTTTGCGATCTACGAAATACTGATCCTCCAACGCTTCTTTTTCTAGACCTTTGGCAATTTCCAATACCGGATCTTCAACACCTAGGTCTCCAAGTACCTCATCGGCAGCTTTTTTGATGATTCGTGCACGTGGATCAAAGTTCTTGTACACGCGGTGTCCGAATCCCATCAAACGGAAAGGATCACTCTTGTCCTTGGCCTTAGCCATATATTTCTTAGTATCACCACCGTCTTCACGGATGGCTTCTAACATTTCAATTACTGCCTGGTTCGCTCCACCGTGCAAAGGTCCCCATAGGGCGTTGATCCCTGAAGCCAAACTTGCAAACAGTCCAGCATGAGAAGAACCAACAATACGCACCGTACTTGTAGAACAGTTTTGTTCGTGGTCTGCGTGAAGGATCAAAAGTTTATCCAAAGCATCCGTAACCACTTTATTAGACACGTATTCTCCGCTTGGCTTTTTGAACATCATTTTCAAGAAGTTCTCGACGTATCCTAAAGAATCATCTCCGTAGTCTAAGGCCAATCCGCTACGCTTGCGATATGCCCAGGCTGTCAACACAGGGAATTTCCCAAGGATTCGAACAATAGCTAAATACATGGCCTCTTCTGAATCCACATCCACAGAGGATGGATTGAAAGCGATAAGCGCATTGGTCAAAGAAGACAAAACGCCCATTGGGTGCGCCGACTTTGGAAAGCCGTCTAATATTTTCTTCACATCTTCATCAACGTGTGAGTGATGCTTGATGTCCGCGTGGAACTTGTCCAGTGTTTCTTTGTCTGGCAATTCTCCAAAAATCAACAAATAGGCCACTTCCAAGAAATCTGCCTTCTCTGCAAGCTCCTCAATAGAGTATCCGCGATAGCGTAAAATACCATTCTCACCATCTAGGTAAGTAATAGCACTCATACAAGAACCGGTATTTTTATACCCAGGATCTATGGTTACCACACCACCGGTGGCACCACGAAGGGTTTTGATGTCTATGGCAAGCTCATTTTCTGTTCCCTCAACCATAGGAAACTCGTACTTCTTTCCATCAATTTCTAGCGTAGCAATTTTTGTCATAGGTGTAATAAATGTTGATTTATTGGTGTTCTAGCAAATTTACGAAATATCGACCGAAAATTTTAACATTTGACAATTACACCTTGATGATTTAAGCTTTTATTAACGGATTGACAAGAAATAAAAAAACCGCCTCAAGGGCGGTTTTGATTTTATCCGATTGATCTTTAGATCTTAAAGGCTTTTCTACCAGGATAATAAGCCGTTTCGGCCAGCTGTTCTTCTATGCGCAACAACTGATTATACTTGGCCATACGATCACTTCTAGAAGCTGATCCGGTTTTGATCTGTCCTGTATTAAGCGCCACAGCAAGATCTGCAATGGTGTTGTCCTCAGTTTCTCCACTTCGGTGAGACATCACGGAGGTATATCCAGCGTTCTTGGCCATGTTTACGGCGGCAATAGTTTCTGTCAAGGTTCCAATCTGATTTACTTTAATCAAGATAGAATTTGCGATTCCGTTCTCAATACCCCGTGACAAACGTGTCACATTGGTCACAAACAGGTCATCACCTACCAATTGCACATTTTCTCCAACCAATTCGGTCAAATATTTCCAACCGTCCCAGTCGTTCTCATCCATACCATCTTCAATAGAGATGATCGGATACTTTTCGCAAAGTGAAGCTAAATACTCCGCTTGTTCCTTAGAGGTTCTCACCTTTCCAGAATCACCCTCAAACTTAGAATAGTCATAAGCGCCATCTACAAAGAATTCAGCAGCTGCACAATCTAAAGCTACCATGATCTGATCTCCGAAGGAATAACCAGCATTCTTAACCGCTAAAGCAATGGTATCTAGTGCATCTTCTGTTCCGTCCAATTCTGGAGCAAATCCACCTTCATCACCCACAGCAGTGCTCAAACCGCGATCGTGTAATACTTTTTTCAAATGGTGGAAGATCTCCGTTCCCATTTTTAACGCCTCAGTAAAGCTAGTCGCCTCCACGGGCATTACCATAAATTCTTGGAAAGCAATCGGCGCGTCAGAGTGCGAACCTCCGTTAATGATATTCATCATCGGAACCGGAAGTGTATTGGCACTCACGCCTCCAACATAACGATATAACGGCATTCCCAATTCGCCTGCAGCAGCTTGAGCCGCAGCAAGAGAAACACCGAGAATAGCATTCGCTCCAAGTTTGGATTTGTTCTCAGTACCGTCTAGCTCTATCATGATCTGGTCGATAAGGTTCTGTTCAAAAACAGAAACACCCAATAGGGTTCCAGCGATCTTACCGTTTACGTTCTCAACAGCTTTAGTTACGCCTTTACCCATATAATCTGAACCGCCATCGCGAAGCTCTACAGCTTCATGCTCTCCAGTGGAAGCTCCAGAAGGTACTGCAGCGCGTCCCACTACTCCATTCTCAGTAATTACATCTACCTCTACGGTTGGATTCCCACGGGAATCAAAGATCTGTCTTGCGTGAATATCGACAATTATACTCATTTAATTAGGGTTTAGTTTGGAGCGTGAATATACAAAAGTCCTTGCATTTTCACTTTAATTTAAAATGAAGAAAGCCCTTGAAACAAGGGCTTTTCTACGAAAACGTTTGCGGACTTTACAGCCCTATTAAAGGCTTTATGCCATGCTCGCCACGAACTCATCAAACAAATAAGAGGCATCATGCGGCCCTGGACTTGCTTCTGGGTGGTACTGCACTGAAAAGCACTTTTTACCTTTAACGCGGATCCCGGCTACCGTGTGATCATTTAGGTGTACGTGGGTAATCTCTACATTTGGATTCGTCTCAGTTTCTTCTCTGTTGATCGCAAAACCGTGGTTTTGAGAAGTGATCTCTCCTTTACCCGTCAAAAGATTTTTGATCGGGTGGTTGATTCCGCGGTGCCCGTGGTGCATCTTATAGGTAGAAATACCATTAGCCAAGGCAATGACTTGATGCCCGAGACAGATTCCGAAGAGCGGAAGATCCTTGTCTAAAATTTCTTTTGCCGTATTGATGGCGTCTTTAAGCGGTTCCGGATCTCCAGGACCGTTTGAGAAAAAGTAGCCGTGCGGCTCAAATTCTGCTAAGGTCTCAAAAGAAGTATTGTAAGGGAACACCTTTACATAACAGTCTCTCTCAATCATGTTTCTCAAGATGTTCTTTTTGATTCCGATGTCTACTGCAGCAACGCGGTATTTGGCTTCTGGATTCCCCACGGTATAAGGCTCTTTGGTAGATACTTTTGAAGCCAACTCCAATCCATCCATATTTGGAACGGAAGCCAACTCCTTGCGCAGTTCATCCAAACGATCCACCTCTGTGGTGATCACCGCATTCTGTGCTCCGTTATCGCGAATGTGACTTACCAAAGCACGGGTGTCTACGTCTGAGATTGCGATCAAATTGTTCTTGGCTAAAAAGTTCTCTAAGGAATCATCCGCCAAAGGACGTGAATAATTGTAGCTGAAATTGCGACAGATCAAACCAGCGATCTTAATACCCTCTGATTCCACCTCATCACTGTGGGTACCGTAATTCCCAATGTGAGCATTGGTGGTAACCATCAATTGTCCGTAATAAGAAGGGTCGGTAAAGATCTCTTGATAACCGGTCATTCCGGTGTTGAAACAAACTTCTCCAAATGCGCTCCCGGTCACTTCGCCGACAGCTTTTCCTTGAAAAACAGTACCGTCTGCGAGGAGAACGACGGCCGGTTTTCTTAACTGATACTTCATGCAGAAAAAGATTTGTCAAAAATACGCAGAATGCAGATTGCTTTAAAATGTTTTGTTCTAAAAGTTTTAAACAAATTGTGGACTTTATCAGCAGTCCAAAAAAAAGAGCGCTCCAGGCGCTCTTTAATTTATAGTTTGTAAAACCACTACTTCAATAGAAATGAGAACATACGGCTCACATCTATTTCCTTTTTGAAGGAGAGGTTGTATTTTTTTGCGTAAGCTTCAACTTCATCAGCTTGATTCCCGGCGAGCTTCAACAAGTTCTTTTTCTTGAACTTGAACAGCTCTACGTTGCCGTCACGCTCCAAGTAGTAATTACTACGATGCACATAACGACTCTTGCGGTTGACCATTGGGTTATCTGAACCTTCTTTGATATCGATGAACCACTTTTTCAAGATGGCAAATTCATCGTTCTCAAAGATCACTTCATAAACATCGTACAATCCTTTAGAAGGAATGAAACGCGCTTTGAATTCTCTGGAGTTTACAAAAACACGATCTACATTCTCAAATCCGAAGGTAAATACAGTGTCCTTGCTGATCTCAGATTCAAAAACACCACGATCAATATTGAAGTTGATGTTTCTGATCAAAAGCTTTCGCTCCTCAGAAGTAATGAATACACCCTTGTTATTCCACTGCTCAAAGAGATAAAGCGAACCTTCAATATTCTTAGGCGGATTGATCACTACAGAGGTGTTACCGATATTGGCACCATCTGGTCCGTAGGTAGCCAATGCTCCTAAATTATTGTTGTTTGCGTTAACCGTAGTTTGCAATTGTGCAAACCCGGTGCTCACTGCCAGTAAAAGCAGGACGAGCGTGGTATAGGGACGTATCTTCTTCATATAATCAATCTTCCTTTAAGGATTCTACTGCTGATGTTGCATTTTGTACAACTGGATCAAGATCTGAGCGACATCGTTGTCATCTTTGTAGGACAGACGATTTCCCTTGGCATAGGCTTCGAGTTGATCAGCTTGAACCCCGGCCATAGCCAAAATGGTCTTCTTCTTCAATTTGAAACGCGTCAAACGCTGACCTTCCAGTTTGTAGTAGTACTCCTTTTGAATGATCTTACGCTTGTTGCGATTGATCATTGGGTTCGGGTTGGCCTCTCTGATCTCAATAGCAAATTCCTTTACGATGGAATAATCAGGACACTCAAAAACTACTTGGTACATGGCGTTTCCACCACGACTCGGTGTAAAGATGCTTTTAAATACCGTATTGTTGAATACGATCTTATCGTAGCCAGTAACACCGAGGTTAAAGATGGAATCTTGCTTGAACTTTGAAACCACGGCTCCTTCCAAAATGTCATAGTTCATTTTTGGGAAGACGTATTTCTTGTCTCCAGCATAAACATATCCTTTGGCTGCCCAATCATCAAAAAGCATTACAGATCCCTCTGTATTGGGTTGACTCTGCCAATTATCAAAATCGCGAATACTGGCAACACCTTCGATCTTTTGAATATCGTCTACATTGATCAGTAGCGTATTCTCGTCGTTTTGAAACAAACCGACCGAATTTGATGAGCTACCAAAAACGGCGCTCGTAGTTACCTGTTGTTCTCCTTGTTGGGCAAAAGCCATACCAGCTATGCCGCACAGCATAATAAGCAATGATTTTTTCATAGTAATAATCAAGTTTAGTTAGTATTGCGCAGCAGCCAGCCTTTACTTACGAGAAGCGTAGTTCAGAATAAGCTTTAAATCTTCTTCATTACTGAACGACTTGCCGTATTGGCGAGCGTAGTCCTTGGCACGTTCAACCATTTCTTGGTCGTCTAGTGCTTCTAGAATTGCACGCTTACGCAATTTAAATTCTTCTAATTTTGTCTCTGTTTCCAAATAGTAAGTCGCACGCTGAATGTACTTATCTCTAGGACGTGCGATCATTGGATTCGGAGATGCTTCTAAAATATCTACTGTATATCCTTTAAGGATGGTGAAATCATCACCGCGGTAAATAACTTCAAAAGCTTTGTTTCTTTTGATCTCATCCAGGTAGAAACTTTTAAACTCGCGTCCACCTACGATGATCTTCTCAATACTTGTAAAGTTGTAAGCTACTATGGAGTCTCCTGCTACTTTACGCTCAAACATACTGCGTTGTATGTTGAAATTGATGTTGCTCTCTCTAAAAGAACCACCGGTTCCTTTAGCTACGATGGTGGCTGATTGATCCCATCCATCAAAAAGATATATTGAACCTTCACGGTCGAACTTCGGGTTGTAGAAGGTAGCCGCTCCAGTAAATTGATTTCCTTGATTCGGGTTGTTAGCGATATTGCTAACTGCACCTTGGTTTGCTGCCTGATTGGCATCCACGTTTGCATTTTGTGCAAAGCCTACTGTTGCGCACAACAGCGCTAGACACAAAGAGGTAATTTTCATGTTGCTAAATTTTATAGTGTTCAAAACAATTTTCTTTTCGTCAAAACAAAACCCATTTTCACAGTTCAGGTCACGGTAGCCCGGTTTTGACTTCTCTTCAAAAATATCAAATATAAAGCCAAAAAAGGGTAAGCTTTTGTAAAACCTTACCCTTTCCTATCTGTTAAATATTTGCTAATCTATTCTTCCTCCTTAGAAGCAGCGGCAGGAGCAGCGGC
Source organism: Gilvibacter sp. (assembly GCF_013214815.1). Classification (GTDB taxonomy): domain Bacteria; phylum Bacteroidota; class Bacteroidia; order Flavobacteriales; family Flavobacteriaceae; genus Gilvibacter. The sequence continues at coordinate 7,448 of NZ_JABSPU010000033.1, read as the reverse complement.
AGCAGGTGCAGCTTTCTTACCAGAACGTCCACGTCTTGTAGACTTCTTCTTAGCAGGTTTACCAGCGTTATACAGTTCGTTGTAGTCAACCAATTCGATCATCGCCATATCAGCGTTATCTCCTAATCGGTTCCCCAACTTAATGATACGAGTGTAACCACCTGGACGATCTCCAACTTTTACAGCTACGTCTCTGAACAATTCAGAAACTGCATCTTTTTGACGCAAACGACTAAATACGATACGACGGTTGTGCGTAGTATCTTCTTTACTCTTGGTGATCAATGGCTCCACAAACTTCTTTAAAGCTTTCGCTTTTGCAGTTGTGGTGTTGATGCGCTTGTGCTCGATAAGTGAGCAAGCCATATTGGCCAACATCGCTTTGCGATGCGCAGTCTTTCTACCTAAGTGGTTTGTTTTTTTCCCGTGTCTCATGACTTTTTAGTTTTCCAGTGTCTTGCATCGACCCATTCTGGGGAGCAAAATACCCTGGGGGTTTATAAATTGCTAATCGGTATGATTAGTCTCTATCTAGTTTGTACTTGGACAAATCCATTCCGAAGCTAAGGCCTTTAACGCTTACTAGCTCTTCTAGCTCAGTAAGTGATTTTTTACCAAAGTTTCTGAACTTCATCAAATCGTTCTTGTTGTAAGAAACCAAATCTCCTAAAGTATCTACCTCTGCAGCCTTCAAACAATTCAAAGCACGAACAGAAAGATCCATATCGATCAATTTGGTCTTCAACAATTGACGCATGTGCAAGGACTCCTCATCGTAAGTTTCAGTTTGTGCGATCTCATCAGCCTCAAGGGTGATACGCTCATCACTAAACAACATGAAGTGGTGTATAAGGGTCTTAGCAGCTTCTGTCAAAGCATCTTTAGGATGGATAGAACCGTCAGAGTTAATCTCGAATACCAACTTTTCATAGTCAGTCTTCTGCTCTACACGATAGTTCTCAATGCTATACTTTACGTTTTTGATCGGTGTAAAGATCGAATCAGTAAAGATAGTTCCTAAAGGCGCATTGGCTTTCTTGTTCTCTTCTGCTGGAACATACCCACGTCCTTTTTCAATGGTGATCTCAAGGTTCAAGTTAACCTTAGGATCCATATTGCAAATAACCAAGTCAGGGTTTAACACCTGGAATCCAGAGATAAATTTCTGGAAGTCACCGGCGGTTAGCTGCTCGTTTCCAGAAACGGAAACGGTTACGGTCTCGTTGTCGATCTCGTCGATTTGACGCTTAAAGCGGATCTGCTTTAGGTTGAGAATGATCTCAGTTACGTCTTCAACAACACCGGCAATGGTCGAAAATTCATGATCGACCCCTTCGATACGAACCGAAGTGATTGCAAACCCTTCCAAAGAAGAAAGCAACACACGTCTAAGTGCGTTACCAATGGTCAATCCGTAGCCAGGCTCCAAGGGACGGAATTCAAACTTCCCTTCGAACTCGGTAGAGTTGATCATTATTACTTTGTCGGGTTTCTGAAAATTAAATACTGCCATAGTTTTAAAACTCCTGTATGGGTTATTATTTAGAATACAATTCTACGATGAACTGCTCGTTGATGTTCTCTGGAATCTGGATTCTCTGAGGAACAGCTACGAAAGTTCCTTCTTTGGTCTCGTTGTTGAATGTGATCCATTCGAACACATTGCTAGAGGCACTCAAAGAACGCTCGATAGTCTCAAGCGATTTAGATTTTTCACGTACAGCAACAACATCTCCAGGCTTCAACTGGTAAGATGGGATAGTTACTTTACCACCGTTAACAGTGATGTGTGCGTGAGAAACCAACTGACGGGCACCGCTACGTGTTGGAGCGATTCCCATACGGAATACTACGTTGTCTAAACGAGACTCACATAGTTGCAACAATACCTCACCGGTAATTCCAGGAGCTGCAGTTGCTTTTTTGAAAAGGTTACGGAACTGACGCTCCAAGATTCCGTAGGTGTACTTTGCTTTTTGCTTTTCAGCTAACTGAATAGCGTACTCACTTTTCTTCCCACGACGACGGTTGTTACCGTGTTGCCCTGGAGGGTAATTACGTTTTTCGAACGACTTGTCGTCGCCAAAGATTGCTTCGCCGAATTTACGAGCGATCTTAGATTTTGGACCAGTATATCTTGCCATTTTAAAATTTGTTTGAAAGGAGCACTAAATTAAGGTCGTCCTCTAGTGCTAATGATCCTTTCGGTTTATACTTAATTAATTATACTCTTCTTCTTTTAGGAGGGCGACATCCGTTGTGTGGCATTGGAGTCACGTCGATGATCTCAGTGATTTCAATTCCAGAGTTGTGGATAGTACGCATGGCAGATTCTCTACCATTTCCTGGGCCTTTTACATAGGCCTTTACTTTACGAAGACCAGCTTCATGAGCTACACCACATGCATCTTCTGCTGCCAATTGAGCAGCGTAAGGGGTGTTCTTCTTAGAGCCTCTAAAGCCCATTTTCCCAGCTGAAGACCAGGAAATAACGTCTCCGTTCTTATTTGTCAAGGATATGATGATGTTATTGAATGAAGCAGTAATGTGGGCTTCCCCAACAGCTTCAACAACCACCTTTCTCTTCTTAGTACTTTTACCAGACTTTGCCATTGCTTCAGTGATTATTTAGTAGCCTTCTTCTTGTTGGCAACTGTTTTACGTTTTCCTTTACGGGTTCTTGAGTTGTTCTTAGTGCGTTGGCCACGAAGCGGTAAACCAGCTCTGTGACGAATTCCGCGGTAACAACCGATATCCATCAAACGCTTGATAGAAAGTTGTACCTCTGAACGTAACTCCCCTTCGATTTTGTAATACCCTACGGCATCACGAATTTTCCCGATCTCATCATCGGTCCACTCGGATACTTTAGTGTCTTCACTAACTCCAGCTTTGTCCAAAATATCTTTGGCTCGGCTTCTTCCGATTCCATAGATATAGGTTAACGCGATTACACCCCTTTTTTGCTTCGGGATATCTACACCTGCGATTCTTGCCATAATTATCCTTGTCTTTGTTTGAACCTAGGGTTCTTTTTGTTGATTACATATAAGCGACCTTTTCTGCGAACGATCTTGCAGTCTGCGCTTCTTTTTTTAATAGATGCTCTTACTTTCATCTTTTCTAATTTTTATCAGATATTAGTATCTGTAGGTGATCCGAGCCTTAGTCAAATCGTAAGGACTCATCTCTAATTTTACTTTATCTCCTGGTAATAACTTGATGTAGTGCATACGCATCTTTCCGGAAATATGAGCTGTCACCACGTGACCATTCTCTAATTCTACACGGAACATCGCATTAGATAATGCTTCAATGATGGTTCCGTCTTGTTCGATTGCCGGTTGTTTTGCCATATTATGCTACTGCTTTTCTGTTTTTACCTGACTTCATCAATCCATCGTAGTGACGGTTGAGTAAGTACGAATTAATTTGTTGCATGGTATCGATAGCCACCCCAACCATAATCAGCAGGGAAGTACCACCGAAGAACAATGCCCAACCTTGTTGGATCCCCATGATGTTCTGAACGATTGCAGGGAATACTGCAATGGCAGCCAAGAACAAAGAACCCGGGAAGGTAATCTGTGACATTACTCGGTCTAAGAATTCAGCAGTATCCGTTCCTGGTTTGATCCCTGGAATGAATCCACCGCTTCTTTTAAGATCGTCAGCCATTTTGTTGGTTGGTACAGTGATCGCCGTATAGAAATACGTAAAGATGATAATCAATATTGCGAACACTACGTTGTACCAAAGTCCAAATGGATTGTTGAATTCTGCTTGTACGCTTTCTGCCCACGTACTCTCAGACAAACTGGCTAAAGCAGCTGGCACGAACATGATCGCCTGAGCGAAGATGATCGGCATTACTCCAGAAGCGTTCAATTTCAATGGAATGAACTGACGCGCTCCGAAGATGTTCTTCTCGTATCCACCGCTTGCGGTTCTACGGGCGTATTGCACCGGTATCTTCCGCACGGCCATCACCAGCATCACCGATGCTAGGATGATCAGGAACCAGATCACCAATTCTAAAAGAATCATGATAGCTCCACCACCACCAGCTTGCAAACGCGAGTTGATCTCTTGTGCAAACGATTGTGGAAGCGTAGCGATGATACCTACCATAATCAAAAGGGAGATACCGTTTCCAATTCCTTTGTCTGTGATCTTCTCACCCAACCACATGGCAAACACACATCCAGTAGTTAAGATGATCACAGAAGTGAAATAGAACATAAATCCTCTTGGAAGGATATAGGCCTCTGGTGGTACACCTAAGGCGTCAAGACCAATAAGGTAACTCGGCGCTTGTACCAAACAGATCGCGATGGTCAACCAACGGGTGATCTGGGTGATCTTCTTACGACCACTCTCTCCTTCTTTCTGTAATTTCTGCAAATAGGGAACTGCGATCTGCATCAGCTGTACCACAATCGAAGCCGAGATATACGGCATGATCCCCAAGGCAAAAACCGAAGCGTTGGCAAAAGCCCCTCCGGTAAATGCGTTTAGAATCGCTCCGATTCCTCCGCCTTCAAACTTTCCAGAAAACTCGGCCAATTGTGCCGCATCGATGTTAGGAAGTACTACTTGAGCACCGAATCGATACACCAACAAAAGACTCAACGTTACCAGAATGCGGTTGCGCAGTTCTTCTATTTTCCAAACATTCTTTAAGGTTTCAATAAACTTCATCCTTAGTAATGTATTACAGCGTTATGGCTTCTCCACCAGCAGCTTCGATAGCTTGCTTAGCAGTAGCCGTAAATTTATGAGCAGTTACGGTCAATTTGGCTTTAAGTTCTCCTCTTCCTAAAATCTTCACTAAATCATTCTTATGAGCCAATCGCAACGCTACCAATTCTTCAATTGAAACGCTGTCTTTGATCTTCTTGTCGTCAACCATTTTCTGTAGGGTATCCAAGTTGATTCCTTGGTACTCTTTGCGGTTGATATTTTTGAAACCAAACTTAGGTACACGACGTTGTAGTGGCATTTGTCCACCTTCAAATCCTAATTTCTTAGAATATCCTGAACGTGACTTGGCCCCTTTGTGACCACGGGTAGCAGTTCCTCCTTTACCGGAACCTTGCCCGCGACCTACGCGCTTGCCTTTGCCATGTACTGAACCTTCGGCTGGTTTTAAGTTGCTTAAATCCATGAGTAATATCTTAGTTGGCTTCTACAGAAACCAGGTGTTGTACTTTGTTTATCATGCCAAGAATATTTGGCGTGTTCTCGTGCTCAACGGTTTGCCCAATCTTGTGCAAGCCTAAGGCCTCCAACGTTCTCTTTTGATTCTGAGTACGGTTGATTGCAGAGCGAACTTTGGTTACTTTAATCTTTGCCATTCTTGTGCGATTTATCCTTTAAACAATTTTTCCAATGAAATACCGCGCTGCTTGGCTACAGTCTGCGCACTGCGCATTTGCAACAAAGCATCAAAGGTAGCCTTTACCACATTGTGTGGGTTAGACGAACCTTGCGACTTAGAAAGTACATCGTGTACTCCTACGGCTTCCAATACTGCACGTACAGCACCACCGGCGATTACCCCGGTACCGGGAGCAGCTGGCATGAGGTTTACACGAGCTCCGCCGTATTTACCTTTTTGTTCGTGAGGTAGTGTAGCCTTGTTCAATGGGATACGTACCAAGTTTTTCTTAGCGTCTTCAACAGCCTTAGCGATAGCGCTAGCCACATCCTTAGATTTTCCAAGTCCGTGTCCAACAACACCATTCTCGTCTCCTACTACTACGATAGCAGAAAATCCGAAAGCTCTACCCCCTTTGGTTACTTTAGTTACCCGTTGTACGCCTACCAAACGATCTTTAAGCTCAAGACCTCCTGGTTTTACTAATTCTACGTTTTTATAATCTTTGTACATATCTTAGAATTTTAAGCCGCCTTCACGGGCTCCTTCGGCTAATGATTTTACTCTTCCGTGGTATAGATATCCACCGCGATCGAATGATACTGATTCAAGACCAGCCTTCACTGCTTTCTCTGCGATAGCTACACCCACTGCCTTAGCAGTTTCTGATTTGTTTGCTCCACTGATTCCTTTGTCACGAGATGAAGCTGCAGTGATAGTCACTCCGTTCACGTCGTCGATCAATTGAGCATAGATCTCTTTATTACTTCTGAACACAGCAAGTCTAGGACGCTGTGCGGTACCTGCAACAGTTTTGCGAATACGGTTGCGGATTCTCTCTCTTCTGTCTGATTTTGATAATGCCATAACCTAACTGTTTATGCAGATTTACCTGCTTTTCTTCTAATTTGTTCACCGACAAACTTGATCCCTTTTCCTTTGTAAGGCTCTGGCTTGCGGTAGCTGCGGATCTTAGCCGCTACTTGACCTACAAGTTGCTTGTCGTGAGATGTTAATTTGATGATCGGATTCTTTCCTTTTTCAGAAATAGTCTCCACTTTCACCTCAGGAGCAATGTCCATAACGATGTTGTGTGAAAATCCGATGGCTATGTCTAGTTTCTGACCCTGGTTGCTTGCGCGGTATCCTACCCCTACAAGTTCCAACTCTTTGGTCCAACCTTCTGAAACACCAACTACCATATTCGCGATAAGTGCGCGGTACAATCCGTGCTTAGCGCGGTGGTCTTTATGATCTGAAGGACGCTCCACAGTTACCTGACCGTCTTCTACCTTTACGGTGATATCGCTCAGATCCTGTGTTAACTCGCCTAACTTCCCTTTTACTGTAACAGCGGTCCCGTTTACTTCTACGGTTACACCGTCAGGGATTGCTACTGGGCTTTTTCCTATTCTTGACATGGTTTTAGTCTCTTTTTAATATACGTAACAAAGTACCTCTCCACCTACATTCTGGCCAGTAGCTTGCTTACCGGTCATTACTCCCGCAGAAGTAGACACGATTGCAATTCCTAAACCATTCAATACTCGAGGCATCTCGTTGGCACCGGCATACTTACGTAGACCTGGTTTACTAATTCTTTGAATCTTCTTGATCACTGGATCTTTGGTAAGCTTGTCATATTTCAAAGCGATCTTGATAGTTCCCTGAGGACCTTGCTCGTCTTCGAATTTGTAGCTTAAAATGAATCCCTGATCGAAAAGGATCTTAGTGATCTCTTTTTTCAAGTTAGAAGCAGGTACTTCTACCACACGGTGGCCAGCAGCTGCTGCATTTCTAACACGAGTCAGATAATCTGCGATTGGATCTGTTGTCATTTATAATTAATTGCGGTGAGGGTTTCCTTTCTTGTTTTAGGACCTTCCACCAGTTAAACGTTTACCAGCTTGCTTTACGAACTCCTGGAATCAAACCTTTGTTGGCCATCTCTCTAAACATTACACGAGAAATTCCGAATTGTCTCATGTAACCCTTAGGACGTCCTGTAAGCTTGCAACGGTTGTGCATGCGTACTGGAGAAGCGTTCTTAGGAAGCTTTTGCAATGCT
>NZ_JABSPU010000032.1 GCF_013214815.1 Gilvibacter sp. | reverse complement strand
AAAGTGTGTTGCATCAAGGGTGCTACGTCTTTCAAACAGGCTTCAACGCTTGCGTACTGCGGAGCGATCATAGCTCGGTGTTTGGGTGGCAGTTCATCCAGAGCCAAAGTGATCTTAGTCACCAAACCTAAGGTGCCCTCACTGCCAGCGATGAGTTTTGCCAAATTAAAAGGGGTTTCGCCACCAAAGGGTTCCATTTCTATCAGCGCATCTAAGGCGTAGCCGGTATTCCGACGGTGTATTTCTTTCTTAGGGAAGACCTCATTTATCTTTTGCTGAACATCTTGAGGTTCAAGCAAATCCTTAAGCTGACTGTAAATTTCACCCAGCGCCGTTTCTGAAGCAGCGATTTGGTTAAAGGAATCTATGGATTCCTCCTTAAGGCTGACTTTACTGCCATCGTGGAGTATCATTTCCAGCGCTATCAGCTTGTCACGAGTTACTCCATAACGGATAGAGGTAGTTCCTGACGAGTTATTACCCACCATGCCTCCAAGCATACAGCGGTTTGAGGTAGATGTATTGGGTCCGAAGAGTAAACCATGAGGCGCCAGCTCTTCATTAAGCGCATCTCTAATGACTCCAGGAGCAACGGTTACTTGTTTGTTAGCTATATCTATATCATGAACCTGGGTAAAATGCTTTGAAAAGTCTAAGACTATACCGTCTGTTACACATTGACCTGCAAGCGATGTTCCCGCAGTTCTGGCCGTCAAGCTAATATTGTGAGCATTCGCAAACTCAATTAGCGCTTTAAGGTCTTCCTCTGTCTTTGGATAAGCAATTGCAGCAGGCAATGCTCTATAAACCGAGGCATCTGTAGCATAGAGTTGTTTGTGAAAATCATCCCAGTGGAGTTCACCTTTTAATTTGCGTCTTAAACTGCCTAAAGGCTTATCGAGTTCGGACATGGAATAAAGGTAAGAACTTAAAGGTCCTTTTTCCAAGATTACGCCCTCGGGTTTTGAATTAAAATAATTTCTCCGTCGTATCTTCGTTTAAGTAGTAATTCTTAAACAGACTTAACATGAGAACCTCCTTATTTTGTTTATTGTGCCTGATAGGTATCGGTTTTAGCGCTTCTGCTCAGCAGATTTCGAAGAATGCTTTGGGTATTCGCGTTGGAGAAGATGACGGTTTTGGCGCAGAGATCAGTTATCAACGTGCCTTGCAGGAAGACACGCGATTGGAATTCAACTTGGGCGTACGCAGTGGTAACAATTACGACGGATTTAAACTGGCCGGATTGCATCAATGGTTGTTTCCCTTGGACGGTAACTTCAATTGGTACGTAGGTGCTGGAGGTGGTGTTGGTGTTTACAGCATTGACGTTGATATTCCCGGAATGGATGATACCGATTCCTTTGCATTTTTAGCAGGAAATGCAGGTATTGAATACAATTTTGATATTCCAATCCTCATCTCCTTAGATGTAAGACCAGAAGTTGGATTCGGGGATTTTAATGACGATTTTGACTTTGACCTCGGATTGGGTATCCGCTATCAATTCTAAAGGGTAGCCGTATCTAGAACGCTTTGATATAGTGCCTCATATTGGGGCACTATTTTTTTTATATCAAACAACTTAGCGTGTTCTCTGGATTGTGCTTTAAAACGTGCCAAAGTAGCATCGTCCTGTAATATACTCAAGGCTTTGGACACCATATCTTCAATCGCGCCTACCTCACTTAAATAACCGGAAACTCCGGGTTCATTTACCTCGGGTAATCCGCCGGTATTACTAGAGATCACAGGAACTCCTGCAGACATCGCTTCTAAAGCCGCCAAACCAAAACTCTCTTTTTCAGAAGGCAGTAAGAACAGATCGCTAAAGCACAAGATCTTATCAATTTCATTGCTGTTGCCAACAAAACGCACTTTATCTGCAATACCCAGTTCCTTACAACGGTGTTCCGCATAGGCGCGCTCTGGCCCCTCGCCTACCATGATCAGCTTAGCTGGAATCTTTTGAGCGATCGCTTCAAAGACGTGTACTACATCTTGAATTCGTTTTACGGGTCTGAAGTTACTGATGTGGGTAATGATACGCTCTTCCGAACTTGCCATCAACTCTCTTTGGCAATCGGTGAACTCTTGCGGTTTCGATGCCGCATCAATAAAGTTAGGAACCACCTCAATAGGTACTTTGATATCAAAAAGTCTCAAAGTGTCTTGCTTGAGGCTCTCAGAAACTGAGGTCACCACATCACTCATATTGATGCTAAAGGTAACAGCCGGTTTAAATGAAGGGTGGTTTCCTACTAACGTAATATCGGTTCCGTGAAGTGTAGTTACCATAGGCAGATCAATCCCTGCCTCTGCCAACATCTTTTTAGCCATATATCCCGCATAGGCATGAGGAATAGCGTAATGCACATGCAAAAGCTCAATTCCATATTGTTTCACTGTCTCCACCAATTTGGAGGATAAAGCCAATTCATAAGGCTGATATAAAAACAAAGGATATTTCTCCACATGAACTTCGTGGAAGTGAATGTTCTTTGCCAGGAAGTCTAGGCGTACCGGTTGCTGATAGGTCACAAAATGGATCTCGTGTCCACGCTCTGCAAGGGCAATCCCCAATTCTGTAGCGACAACACCACTACCTCCAAAGGTAGGATAGCATACAATGGCAATTTTCAAAGTGCTTCGTTTGATGATTCAGAAGTAAAAGTACAAGGAATGTTTGTACTCTAGGAAGGCAATAAGGAATATTTAACAGCCCGCGGTTTATTCGCGAATGATGGCGTCGTAGATCGCCTGTTGGATTCTCGAACGTAAGTCACTGCTGATCAGCATGCGATTATCGGCTGTTGGATAGGTTCTGTTGGAAAGGAATACATAAACAATCTCCTCTTCTGGATCTGCCCAAGTAAAGGTTCCTGTGAAACCTGAATGCCCAAAACTGGTCATGGATACACAACCGCAGGTTGGTCCTACATCGCCTAATTGTGGCTTGTCAAAACCAACACCACGACGGACGTCATCTTCACAGAAATAGCAGGTATTGAAGTCGTCCAGCGTGCTTTTCTTGAAAAACTGCTCTCCGCCATAATTGCCGTTCCAGAGATACATTTGCATGATCTTAGCGACGTCATTAGCGTTCGCAAAAAGTCCCGCATGACCGCTCACACCTCCCAACATGGCCGCGCCTTGATCGTGTACATAACCTTTTACGGCTTGCATGCGGAAGTAGTAATCGTCTTCTGTAGGTGGGATACGCTTTTCAGCAAAACGTTCCAAAGGCTTATATCCTGTTAGGTTTGCGCCCAACGGTCCATAAAGATCGCGTTGCACCAGATCTTCTAAAGGATTGCCATAAAAGTCCTCCAAATACTTTCTGAGGATATAAAACGGCAGATCGCTGTATTTATATCCTTTTCTGCTACGGAGTTCACTCTCTTTGATGGCCTCATAAATAGAATCCCTGTAGTCTTCTCTCATATAAAGCTCGTTAGCTACTTTAATGCTGAAGGTATCGTTTGGAGTGACGCGATAATACAGCTCTGATGGTCCATCCATCACCGTATCTAAGGTTTGGGTATAAAACGGAATCCACGCTTGCAAGCGTCCTGTATGCGTCAACATCTTTTTCAAAGTAATGGTCGCTTTGTTGGATCGACTCCAATCGGGCAGCATTTCTTGAATTTCGGTTTCCATCCCCAAAACCCCTCGATCATAAAGTTGCATGACCATAGGCAAGGTTGCCAAGATCTTGGTCAACGAGGCCAGATCGTAGATATCGTCAGACTTAACGCGTCGCTTTTTATCTGGAGTGTGATAGCCAAAAGACTGTTGATATACCACTTTCCCTCTACGCGCAACAAGAACTTGAGCTCCAGGCATCATGCCGGCCCAAACGCCATTTCTGGTCAAGGTATCAATCTTTTTTAGCCGATCTGGATCCAAACCAACAGACCCCGCAGCTCCGTATTGTAATCTTCCTAAGGCTTCTGTATCTACTCCAGTATCAACTGGATACTCTGCACCTATACCTACCGGGAGGCGTCCTTGCGCTGCACGGGCACCGAATATGGCCTGAGCTGCCAGTTGCTGGGCTACTTCACTATTTTGATATGACACCATAACCGTCTCAAAGTTGGTCAAGGTCTCCAAATCCAACAGTGCATAAGGACTGGTGAATATATTGAGTATTACTTTATTCTGACGGGCGATCTCATACAACCAAACAACTTCCTTATCGGCCATTTTGTAGGACTTCCAAGGATTGTCATTGCTTTTGTGGAATCCGATGATCACGCGGTCGTACTTTTTCAAACGTGTTATGAGTTGTTCCAGCGAATTTGCCTTAACCCAATCCACGGCTGTATATTTTTCGAGCTGCTCATAAAAGGCAGAGCCCGAATCGTCTCCGAAGTTTACATAAGCAATACGCTGATCCTTCAACTCCCTGATAGGAACCAAAGCGGAGTCATTTTTAACGACGGTCAAGGCGCGCTCCAGCAAAAGTTCGTTTAAAGCTTCGTCCTCTGCTCTATTGAGGTCCTCAAATAAATTTTCTTCATTAACCGGTTGATAATTGTTTAGCCCAACCCAATATTTCGCCTTCAAAATCTTTTTAACCGAAAGCGCCAAGCGCTCTTCAGTAATTTCTCCGGCACGATACGCCGCTATAATACGAGCGTGGGCCTTTGGAACATCTTCTGAGATCAGCAATATATCATTACCTGCCATAAAGGCTGCCAAATCGATCTCTCCGGGTTCACTGAAATTGGAAGCACCTTTCATATTCAAGGCATCAGTGAAGATCAAACCATTAAAACCGAGTTCTCCTTTGAGTAGATTGGTGACTATATTGGTAGATATGGAGGAAGGATAACCATCTTTGGTCTCCAAGGCGGGAACATTGAGGTGCGCCACCATAACACTGGCAATTCCCTCACGGATCAATCGTTTATAAGGACTGAGTTCTAAACTGTCTAGCCGCGCTTTATCAAAACCAATAGTCGGTAAGGTCTCATGCGAGTCTACATCTGTATCTCCGTGCCCTGGAAAGTGCTTGGCGTTGGCCAAAACCCCAGCATCTTGCATACCTTGAAAGAAGGCGCTGGCCTTGTTGGTCACATTGGTGGCAGATTCCCCAAAGGAACGGTTGCCAATGATCGGGTTCTTTGGGTTGGTATTGATGTCTACAACAGGCGCAAAATTGATATGAACCCCCAAACGTTTAGAATGCTCCCCAATTCTACGTCCAGCTTCACGGATCAAAGAATCGTTTTGAACGGCTCCCAGGGTCATATTCCAAGGATAGGCATAGGTACTGTCCAAACGCATGGCCAGTCCCCATTCCGCGTCCATACCTACTAATAGTGGCACTTTAGAGAGTTCTTGAAATTCGTTGTTGAGTTTTGCTTGTCGGTACGGTCCTCCTTTAGAAAAGATTACCCCACCCAAATGGTAGTTGCGAATCAGTTCTTTGACCTTGTCAGTTTTACTTTTAGGATCCTGAGAGAAAACATCCACCATAAAGAGCTGTCCTACCTTTTCTTGAAGCGACATGCTGTTGTAAATGGAATCCACCCAAGCAATTTGAGCCAATTGGTCTCCAGAAGTTTGTAAAAGAGGATCGATCTGCTGTGCACTAGTCACGCTTGCTATCAACCCCAATATGGCGACAAGAGCTTTCTTCATAAAGTAACGCAGATCAAAAACTATGCTAAGAATCTGGCGTGCCAGCTGTCTTTTGCTGGAACTTCCCAATATTCTTCAAATTCTCCTTTAGTATTGACCAAATTATTGAATACAATAGTATTCTTTGAAACTGATTTATTCTTAGCCATTTTCTTAAAGTCGGCTAAGGATTTGTGGGCAATGTGTGGCCCGTTATAATAAGTGACATTGAGTTTATCTAACAAACTCAAGCCCATTTGTTGTTCTAAACCTTGAATGAAATGCACCGAGGCATCAATACTACAGCCAGAGGCCGCCGCTTGTGATTCATCCAAAGCAATAACGATGAATCTTTGGTAGCGCATTTGGAAAGCCGCCTTTAAATTGGCACCATGAGCGGTCCATTGGGTCAAAAACTCTTCCAATTTCGGTAAGATTGTGCCGATCTCATCTTCAGACATTTTACGATCTGCTTGATAGATCCAGATACGTGCCTCATCAGGCAGTGAATCAAAAGGTACTAGCATATTAAAGATCTTGAGCGTTTGCAATCATCTCTGCCACATCCATAACCTGAACGCTGTCTTCCTTTTCTGCATTCTTAACTCCATCTGTCATCATGGTGTTACAGAATGGGCAACCTGCAGCAATAATTTCCGGCTTGGTCTCCAAGGCCTCCTCAGTACGTTCAATATTGATGTCTTTGGTACCTGGTTCTGGTTCCTTGAACATCTGCGCACCTCCAGCTCCACAACACAAACCGCGGCTCTTGCAGCGCTTCATTTCTACGAGTTCTACCTCTAGTTTTTTCAAGAGATCACGTGGCGCCTCATAAATCGCGTTAGCGCGACCTAAGTAACAAGGGTCGTGAAAGGTAATCTTCTTACCCTTATAAGTTCCACCATTAACCGTCAAGCGACCTTCGTTGAGCAAGGACTTTAAAAACTGGGTGTGGTGCATCACCTCATAGTTTCCTCCTAACCCAGGATACTCATTTTTTATAGTATTAAAGCAGTGCGGGCAGGCGGTGACGACCTTCTTAATTTCATAGGCGTTCATAACTTCAATATTGGTCATGGCTTGCATCTGAAACAAGAATTCATTTCCTGCGCGTTTAGCAGGATCCCCTGTGCAACTTTCTTCCGTTCCTAAAACTGCGAAATCAACTCCGGCGTTGTTCAAGAGCTTTACAAAGGCCTTGGTGATCTTTTTAGCGCGATCATCAAAGCTTCCTGCGCAGCCTACCCAAAACAGCACCTCAGGCGTTTTACCTTCGGCCATCATTTGGGCCATAGTTGGAACTTTTAAGGTTTCGCTCATAATTATTCTTTAAATACCTGAATGGTTACGTCTTTTTCTACTAGATCGGTGAATTTCCCTTTGTAACGCGTAGCTTTTACCAAGTGATTGTCAATCCAGTGGTAATTTCCTCCTCTAGGTTTGCCCATCAATAGGCTGTGGAACTTAAAGCCGTGTTTGTTTAGCCAACGCTCCGTGACTTCACGATGCTCCTCAGTTCTCGAGGTGAAAAAACAAATGATATGCCCTTGATCGTACCATTTATTGAGTGTTTCTAAGGCATCCGGGAATGGCTCACAGGTTTCCATACGTTCGGGCTCCTCATTGGGAACATCCTCTGTGATGGTTCCATCTATATCGATCAAATAATTTTTAATTCCTTCGGGCAGGATTGGGCTTACATGTTCTCCTGCATCTAATTTTTGTTGGAGTAATTTATCTACGTCTTCCTTCTTCATTGTTTAGTTTTGAGAAATCCTTTTTAGCTATCCGGATAAACAAGGCCAAACGGCGCTCGCCTTCCTCTATTCTGTTTTCTGGGGCATAACGTTGGTCATAGGTCATGCTCCAAGCTTGTTTTTTAATTACGTCTACCTGCTGCTCGTTGCAATAATCACAGAAGACTTTAGTAACATCTATTTTTTGTGGATGACTGCCTATGTAATTGATCACGGTGTACCCTATGATCTGTAGGGAATCCTGACGGTAACTTTGGGAATAGGCCAAAGCCCCGATACAGACAAAGAGTAGTGTGAGCAACCATTTATTCATTCACCCAGTTTAGTCGGTCCATTTGGTTATACGGCCATGGAGCGCCATTGTTTTCAATATTGGTCATGGCTCCATTGAGCTCATTGCTTGCTGCGGATTGTTCCATAACCAAATATTGACGCATGTCCATAATGATCGAAAGTGGATCAATACTCACCGGACATGCCTCTACACAGGCATTACAGGTAGTACAGGCCCAGATCTCCTCATGTGTGATATAATCTCCTAGAAGCTGTTTACCATCTTCCTGGAATGAACCGTTCTTATCAATATTCTTTCCTACCTCTTGCAAACGATCACGCGTATCCATCATGATCTTACGAGGCGATAATTTTTTTCCAGTTTGATTCGCCGGACACTCACTGGTACAACGACCGCATTCTGTACATGTGTATGCATTGAGCAATTGTGTGCGTGAAAGATCCATCACATCACTAGCTCCAAATTTAGCAGGTGTTTCCTCCTCCGCTCCAGGATCTGGTGCAGCAAAAGGATCTGCATTGGGATCCATCATGAGTTTCACCTCATTGGTCACTGCCTCTAAATTCGCAAATTGCCCTTTTGGGGTCACTTTACCATAAAAGGTATTTGGGAACGCCAATAAAATGTGTAGGTGCTTTGAGAAATACAGGTAATTCAAAAAGATCAGAATCCCGATGATGTGCAACCACCAAGCTGTGCGTTCTAATAAGATAAGACTGGATTCACTCATGCCCTCGAAAAGCGGAGCAATAAAACTACTTACCGGATAGCTTCCTGCTGCTGTGTAATGCGCAGCGCCTAATTGTTGTAAGTTCAAATCCGCAGCATTCATGGTCAAAAACAAAACCATAAGCACTACTTCAAAGTATAAGATGATGTTGGCGTCATTCTTTGGCCAGCCCTTCATCTCTGGGCTCATAAAGCGTTTGATGCGCTGAACATTTCTGCGGATCCAAAAAACGATTACTCCAACCAATACCAACAAGGCTAGGATTTCAAAAGTTCCAATCAAGAAATCGTATAAACCACCTAAAAAGGCAAAGATTCGATGGGTTCCAAAAATTCCATCAATGATGATCTCCAAGACTTCAATATTGATCACCACAAATCCAATATACACCACAAAGTGCAACAAACCAGCCACAGGTCTGACGACCATTTTAGATTGCCCCATAGCAATTCGGGCCATATTGCCCCAACGCTCTTTATTGTGATCTCCGTAGTCAACTTCTCGCCCCAATTTAATGTTGCGGATAACTTTACGAATGTTTAGCGTAAAATAGCCAATGCCCAAAACAAGGGCAATCACAAAGAGAATGTTCGGTAGGTATTCCATAAGTTAGTTGTCGTCTGGCTCCTCCTCCGTGGGTTCGTACTCTTTAGCACGCTTTCCAAACAAAGAGAAGTGCACATAGCGCTTCGGATTGAGTTTCATATCCTCCAGCAATTGTTCCAGTTGCCCGGAAGCTCCTGCTAGATTGTTGTATAGTTCGTCGTCTTTTAAAAGTTTCCCCATGCTGCCCTCACCATTTTCAATGGCAGCCATAATACCGTTGACATCATTTATGGTCTCCTCAAGAGTGAGCACCATGCGGTTGATCTCCAGCTTAGCCAGAGAATCAGAGAGTACAGCTACGTTAGCTGCTGTTTTGTCTAAGTTTGTAAAAGTGCGATCCAGTTTGGCGCGATTCTCTTTGATCATGCCGTTGAGTTCTGCGGAAGCGCTCTGGAAAGAACTCGCTGTGGCATTGAGCTTTTGCAACGTCTCTTGCAACGCGCGTTGCCCCTCTGCATCTAAGACGTTGTTGAGACCAACTAGAATGGTGTCCAATTGTTCCAAGCTGAAGTTTACTTTTTGCTCGATAGGTAAAAGTCTATCAGAAACTGCATCCATCATGCCTTGTTCCAGCTCGCCGTCCAACATATCGCCGCTTTTGGCCAGTGGTGCATCAGAAAAATCAGGAATGATCGCTAAGGAACGTCCACCGATCAGTCCGCCGCTAAAGATCTTAGCCACACTTTTGTTTGAGAACTCAAAATCTGTAGCTACAGAGAACTTGACCAGCAATTCTCCCTGTTCGCCTTGAAGCTGAATATCAAGCACTTTGCCTACATCCAAACCATTGATAGAAACCGGAGCGGAAACAGCCAATCCACCTACATGCGGATAGGTTGCATAAAAGATGCGTTCATTCTCTAGAAGATTCGAGCCTTTAAGGTAGTTAAACCCAAAGAATGCCAATAGCAAAAATACTACGGCAAGGATACCTGTTTTTAGTTCTCTGGAAAGTTTCAAAAAGTGCGTTTTTTGGGTTTAAACAAAGGTAGAAATAAATTCAAAACCGCTAGGGGCTAATTGGATTTAATAATCGTGGAGAGTTTTTGCTTTTTCCCATCCTTGAAAGCTACAATATAGCAAGAGGCATAGCCTTTCTCTTGGGCAAAGGTTTTCATGAGCAGTATCTTGTTGTAATCCGAGGTTTCTCCGTAGTAATACTTATATAAATTTCCCTCTTTACTGCGACTCAATTCGCGTAAGCCCTTAAAGTTATATGGCTGTAGTTCAAGCTCTTTGCTACTGGCAGCCAACTGCACCTTAAAGGTCACACCTTCATAGATGTTTTCCTCTGTGGTTGCAATGGCAGTCTCAATTTCTTTTTCAGTAATCTCCGGATCTTGACTGTCCTGTGTAGCCAGTAGAATGCTTTTCTTGTAAGACATGATAGCTTCACTAATGGATTTGGCCATCTCTGTCTTTCCTTTGCTAGAGTTCAAATAAGCTCCCTCTTGTTTATTGGTAATAAATCCAGTTTCAATCAATACACTGGGCATGTAGCTTTGGTGTAAAACGATGAAACCAGCTTGTTTTACACTGCGGTCTTTACGTCCTAATTGATTCACTAAATTATTTTGAACCAAACTGGCTAGCATGATGCTTTGATCCAAATACTCTTCCTGCATTAAAGTCAGACCAATAAAGGATTCTGGGGAGTTTGGATCGTATCCGGCATAATTCTCTTCATAGTCTTCTTCTAAAAAGATCACCTCATTTTCTTTTTTAGCAACCTCTAGGTTTTGCTTATTAGCGTGCAATCCTAAAACAAAGGTCTCGGCTCCGTGCGCTTGAGAGGTATGTGCATTACAGTGTATGGATACGAACAAATCAGCATCTGCTCTATTGGCTATGGCTCCGCGCTCGTAGAGATTGACAAAAACATCCGTATCTCTGGTGTAAATCACCTTTACTTTGGGTTGTTGCTCTAAGTAAGCTCCGATCTTTAAGGTTATTGCCAAAGCAATATCGCTTTCTTTAAGTCCATTGTGGTATTTCCCGCTGTCTTTACCACCGTGACCCGCATCCAAAACCACCACAAATTCATCAGACCATACCGGATTCTCAAAAGATTGCAATCCCAGGGCACTGATAAAGAGTATTACAAATGTTAAAACTATTCTACGCAAATCGTTAATCTTTCTGTTAATAACGCAGCTTTTCACACAAAGTTGCGTCTGTTTTTTATAGGTTCGAAGCGGCTAAAGAACCACCGCCTCCTTACAGGTTTGAATTTAGGGCATTTTTAAAAGGCTGCCTAAAAAATTAATGTAATTTTGAGACGTCAAAAATTGAGCCACATTTTTAAAAATAATACTGCATTACCCCTATTCACCAAGCGACTGCTTTTGGTGATCGGATTGTTGTTGGTGATCTTCACCCCAACAGATGCTTTGGCTCAAGACCTTCCTGATTCTACATCCGTAGTTATTCCAAGAGCCAGCAGAGATACTGCACGCGTGGCTATGGACAGCTTGTTCACCCAACCGGTCAATATTGCGCAAAGAGACAGTATAAGCGGAGACAGCTTGGTTCCCGATCAAGAAGTCATCGCCGATGTGGTCGATTACTTTGGAAAGGATTACGTTTTTATCAATCGTAGGGAAAACAAGGTGTACCTCTACAATGAAGCTTTTGTGACCTACCAGGACATGAAGATTGAGGCCGGTATCATTGTCCTAGATTACAATAAGAATGAAGTAACCGCCAAGGGGATAGTTGATACCGCAGGGACTTATACACAAATGCCTGTCTTTACGCAAGGACAGAGCGAGGTGGAACCGGATTCCATCATCTTCAATTTTGACACCCAAAAAGCGCTTATATACAACTCCAGAACCGTTCAAAACGGGTTTAGGGTACGCGGGGAAGTTGCCAAGAAAGTAAATGACTCCGTGGTTTATATGAGCAATGTGCGCTTTACCACTTCTGAGAATGTAGACGATCCCGAGTACTATTTCTATGCCCGCAAAGTAAAATTCGTACCTAAAAAGAAGATCGTTACTGGCTTGACCAATATGTACATCGCAGATGTGCCAACGCCTATTGGATTGCCGTTTGCCTTCTTTCCGCTGACTGAGGATCGAAAGTCCGGGTTTATCCTTCCGCTTATTGGAGAAGATAACGATCGTGGGTTTTTCTTTCAGAACTTCGGATACTATATTCCCATTGCCGACTATGCCGATCTGACGGTTATGGGTGACTATTTTACCAACGGTAGTTACGGGGTCCGGGTGGAGAGTGCTTACCGAGTGCGTTATAAATTCAATGGTAATTTGAGTTTCCGATTTGAAAATAACCTGACCAGTGAACGTGGTTTCCCTGACTTTGCGCAGCAAACCATTTACAATCTGCGCTGGAACCACTCTCAGGATACCAAAGCCAATCCGAACTCCCGTTTTTCTGCTTCGGTGAATTTAGGTAGTTCGCAGTTCTACAGACAATCGGTAAACCAAAACAACACGGCCAACTTTTTGAACAACAACCTGTCCTCGTCGGTTTCTTATACGAAGGTTTTTCAAGGCAATCCGCAGATCAACTTGGCCTTAACCGCGACGCATACACAAAACTCTCAGACTGAGCAGATCTCCATGACGCTACCCACCTTTACTGGGAACGTTTCCCGAGTATTCCCCTTTGCTCCTAAGTCTGGAAGTAAAAAAGGCATTCTGCAAAACATCAACTTGCAATATGATGTGCAGGCGATCAATCAATACAACACCACAGACAGTTTGTTCTTTAGACCGGAGATGTTTAGAGATGCCCGTTTAGGAGCCCGACACACCATCCCGATCACAACGAACTTTAAGGTTCTGAATTACCTCAGTGCCTCAGTAAGTGCAAATTATCAAGAAACCTGGGTGTTCAAGACTTTTGAACAAAGCTTTGATCCGGAACTCAATGAAGGCGCGGGTGGCGTTGCAATAGATACGATACGCGGATTTGATTCGTACAGAACCTACAACTTCTCTGCAAGTGTAGGAACAACGATTTACGGTAACTTCCCCATGGGGCTCAAGAAAGATTCAACCACAAGGAAAATTCAAGCCATTAGGCACGTTTTAAGGCCTACTATTAGTTATAGCAACACTCCGAGCTTTGATCAGTTCTATGATGAATACACCGCTCAAGTAGCAGGAACTCCAGATATGGAAGAGGTTGTCCAATATTCGCGTTTTGAAAACACCTTATACGGGGCTCCTAGTAACTTTGCTTCTAGTAATATCGGTCTGAGCATAAGCAATACCATTGAAGCCAAAGTCAGGGATAAAGACACTACGGCAACAGAACCCAAAAAGATCATGTTGCTGAACAACCTTTCGTTCAGTACCAACTACAATTTACTGGCGGATTCGTTGAATTTGGCACCTATCAGTTTTAGGGGAAGCTTACCCGTGCTGCCCAAATTAGACCTCAACTTTGGAGGAAGTTTGGACCCGTACGCACTGAACAATAACAACCAGCGGATTGATATGCTCAATATTAACAATGGCGGGAGTTTGTTTAGACTCACGGATTTTAATATGAGTATGAATTACGCCTTTAACAGTAAAGACTTCTTTACCGGAGGTGCTACGGATGAGGATCGGTTAGACAATGAAACCTTTAGAAATGGAGGACGACCGGACGACCTTTTTGGTAACTCCAATGACTTTGGAAATAATGCGCGTAATCGGAATCAGAATGAAGACAAAGCAGATCCTACCGAGTTTCAACGATACCGCTACAGTTTCCCTTGGGACCTGCGTTTGGCCTACACCATAACCTATTCCAATAGGCAACGAGAAAATACCATATCCTCCCACTCCTTGATGTTTAGTGGTAATGTGGAACTCTCTCCGCGATGGTCGGTTGGAGCCTCGTCAGGATATGATTTTACCAATAAGGGATTCACTTTTACGCAGTTCCGCTTCAATCGAGATTTGGAAAGTTGGAATATGAACTTTACCTGGGTACCGTTCAGCAACAGGAGTTCTTGGTATTTCTATATCGGAATCTCAGCGGATGTGCTCAGCGACATTAAATACGACAAACAACGCCGACCTGATCAGCGCTTATAACTTGCAACATTATGGCTAAAAAAATCATCAATACTACGAATGCACCCGCTCCCATTGGCCCGTATTCACAAGCTGTTATGTACGGAGACCTTTTATACACCAGCGGTCAAATTGCGATCAATCCTGCCACGGGTGAAATGGTTATGGACAGCATTGAGAAAGAAACTCGACAGGTCATGGAAAATCTAAAAGCAGTGCTCACTGCTGCAGATATGAGCTTTGAAAACGTGATCAAAACCACCATTTTCTTAAACGATATGGAGCAGTTTGCTGCGGTAAATGCTGTTTATGGCGAGTATTTTGACGAGCAGAACGCGCCAGCACGTGAGACCGTACAGGTGGCGAACTTACCTAAGTACGTCAATGTGGAGATCGGAATGATAGCCGGACGCTAGTTATTGTTCTTCTTCGCTCCGAAGTTTACCGGACCTAAATCTGGGTCTGAATCATCTGGAACGATGTTGAGAGGAGCCTCTCCTTCTACAGAGATGTCTTTGTTAAAGATCTTTTTAACCAATTCTCTAAAGGTGTCAAAGTCTACGGTATAAGAGATTCCTGCACCTTGCTCAAAGTTGAGTTGTTCTCCAATGAATTGGATCTGCGCCTGACGGTTAAAGAAATTCATCCGCAGCGATCCATCTTCGTTGATCAACCATTGAATCTCCACATCTCCCGCAACCTGGGTATCGTTAACGCCTCCAACAGGAATACCCACTTCACCATTAATGATGATACGGTCTGTGATATTGGCCGATATTGACGTTCTAAATCGATCTCCGGTGTCCAAGTCAGGGCGTCTATCTCCAACATCATAGGCTACTTCAATATTCAGCTTAGAGTCTTTGTCGTTCAAAAGATCGTTCAAAACAGATCCCACAGCTTGAGAGACCACGCTTCCCACGGGATTGTCAAAACCACCGGCAGTATCCTGGAACTGATCAATGGCCAATAAGAAAATAGCCTGTTGTTCACGTTGTTCTTTAGAGCGCAGTTTGTCTGCAAGTTCATCTGCCACTACGTTGTTGGCTCTTGGGAATTCCACAAAGAAATCCAGCTCTGGCTTTAAGATTTCTCCGCTCAGAGCCACAACCGCATCTACATTGATCTTTCTGTTAGCGCCCGGATTATCCAGCAGTACCGAAGGGTTTGCTGTGGTTTTATAGCGCGCTTTAATATTGAGGTTGGCGCGTGTTGGATCTCCATTCCAGGAAATAAGACCGTCATCATCCACATCAATGGTTTTGGAGATAATGTTCTGATACTTAAAATCGTACTTCCCTTCTATCACCCGGAATTCACCCCACATATTGAATTTCCCCAGCGTATTGAGCTCTACCAAGATCAATCCCGCTCCACGACCTCGAAGTCTGGAGCCGCTCTTTTGGTCAATCACTACTTCCACCAAGGCATTGGAATTGATATCCAAGTCAAAGTTCATCTCTAAACCGGTGATCTTTTCTTGTTCAATGATTTCTCCTCTCAAGCGCGCAGCCTTCTCTTCTGGCGATAAAAAGCGGATATATCCTTCTTCTCCCAAAGCTTCCACATCACTCAGTGGAATATTGAAGACTGTATTGGGTTCCGTAGTGGCCAAAACGTCTATGGTCAAGGAATCTGTGGGGCCGTAAATATCTGTTTCTCCGCTAACAAAGGCTGTTCCGTAGTAAAGCGCATCCTCTTCAAAAGGAGTGTCTAAAACAAGCAGATTATCTGTGATGACCTTAAGGTTAAGGTTCCAGGTTTGGAAGTTTTGGTGTGAAACATAACCTGACAAAATTCCTCCTGAGTCGTATTTCGTATCCGTAAACGGAATGTTCCCCAGATCCCATCGGCTGCCATTAATAAAGAGTTCTGAGGCGTCGGCAAAGGCGTAATCCACATTCAATACCGGAATGGTCAAGCCAGAAGCATCTAAGGTGATCTTCCCGTTAACATCGGGTTTTTTATAACTACCACTCACCTGAGCATTTCCGCTGGCAAAACCGCGAATGTCCGTGATTACATCTGTTCCAAATGGCGTTAAGGCGCTTAGATTCAATCGATCCAAATTCACATCCAGATCAATTTGAGGTTCTTTGGGTCTTAAGTCAATACTTCCTACTGCGGATATAGCCTTGACATTACCACTGGTCAAAGCAATATTGACATCGTATTGGGAAAGATCTTGGTTCCCGGAGACTTTGAGTAAAAGGTCGCCGTAATACACCTCATTGATGTTTACATCAGAGATCTGCACATTGGAGTCGGGATAATAGAGGCCCTCTCTTTGCAAAAAGTTTAAACGCCCGTTGACAATACCGTGCAGGTCTAAATTCTCCACCACCGGTGTTATATTGCCAATATCAACATCCGTAAAATTCAGCTTGAAGTCCTTGTAATCACTCCCGCGTAAAAAGCCCGCCATTTCAATGTATTCATTGTCGTGATTCATCACTAAGGAATCAATGCTTACATCTCTAAA
This sequence comes from Gilvibacter sp., assembly GCF_013214815.1. Taxonomy (GTDB): domain Bacteria; phylum Bacteroidota; class Bacteroidia; order Flavobacteriales; family Flavobacteriaceae; genus Gilvibacter. The sequence continues at coordinate 12,698 of NZ_JABSPU010000032.1, read as the reverse complement.
GTTGTTATCAAAGACGATCTTGTTGCGTCTGTTGTTGTTGCGATTGATGTACCAGACGTTCTCTTTAAACTCAATGGTTGAACGCTTAATACCTACCACAGATTTACCGTCTGGATTGATAGTGTGATATAAGGAAAGGTTGTATTTGTCTTTGTTGTCAAAGCCTCCCGTGAACTCCGAACGAATAAAAAGGGTGTCCTTTAGGGTGAAATTGATCAGCTCCATGTCCTTGAGGTCATAAAAGCCCAAATCCAAAGAATCTACTTGAATGTAGGTGTTGAACAGCGGGTTGTCATTGTCAACCCGCAGATTTACCTTTCCGAGGTAATTTCCATATACTCCTATCTCTGGCGAATTGAAGTTGAGCTTAAACTCTGACTCATCAGAAGAAACGGAACCTGTTACTTTAGAATTTTCTCCAAGCTTTATCTCTGGCACAAAAACATCCACAATTTTACTAAAGACTTCAAATTCATAGTCTAAGTACTGATTGGTGGTTACCTCTATGGGTTGATAGTTCGCATAGATACTCCCCACCCCATTTCTAAACAAATACGGCAGGTCCATGATCTTGAAATTCCCAATCAAACGGCCATTGATCACATCTGGAGAAATCACTTTGATCTCCCGCTCTTCTCCAACATTTCCTGCTTGTACGATCAGGTCATCAAAGTAGTAGTAATCTTCTAAGTTTTGATAAATGGTCTCTTTAAACTCGATCATTCCAACGGCGTCATCCACATTGGTTCCGGTCATATCCATGAGGATCTCTCCAGAGAAAATACTGATAGAATCCCGCTTGACCAGGTTGAGTTTATTGAGATCAGCATATTCTACATCCGCAGTAAAATCATAACGATTAATGGCAGCTGAAACATCGATCAGACCTTCAAAATCCATCTGCAAGTTCGGATCGTTCACCGTAAAAGCCCCGTTGAATTCTGGTTTTTGAAGGGTTCCAGAGACCGAAACGCCTCGGTAGGGATAATCCATGATCTCCAATTCATTGAGACGACCTGAAATGCTGGATTTTACTGTTTCCACATTAAATCCTTGGCCATCAAAATCTAAGGAGCCATCAACACTGCCAATGCTTGAAGTCCCGACAAAGGTGCCGAGATTGAATTGGTCCATCCGCAGAAAACCTTTGTAGGTGGCATTCTCTATCTCGTTGATCTGCCCCATTTCAAAAACGGTTTGCAGATCACCTAAGCCTGTGGCAATATAAACATCAGAATCGAGCGAAGTGCCCGTAACTGTGGAGCTTCCGTTGACATCAAAAACACCTAAACTTTGCAGTTCTTGAGGAAGATCGGCAAAAGTGTTGGGCAGTAAACGTTTAAGGTCTGTATAGCTTGTGGAAATTCGATGATTCTTAGAGTCAATACTAAACCCCTTCTCTGTGCTGAGTAAATTCGCGCCATGATAACGACCTCTCAAACGCGTTGAACGGAAACGAGTGTTGTTAGTACTGAAGACAAAATCGTTGAGTACCCCTTCAAATTCCCCAGAAACGATCAAAGTTTCATTACGCCCAAATTCATCATAAAAGGCGCGTAGATCGTTGGTGCTTACTGCGGAAGGCTGAAAGTCTGCTGTGATCTTTACTTTGTTGATGAAATCTCCGAGTTTATCCGGATAATCTAACATTACCGAAGCCGAGATATTGGAGTAACCCGTCTGTAAAAGCATGTCTTTGATCTCCATATGAGCAGGCCCATAGGTGTAATGTCCACTCATATGATTCACACAAACTCCGTTGCGTTCGTTGAAATAGATATGCTCTACCCAGAGGCTGACAATATCATCGTTGATCTTTAAGTCTTTAGCGTTTAGAATGAAATCCCGAAAATCAAACATCAAGACCAACTCTTGATTTTCATCGCGTATACGAATATGTGTCTCTTCCATATTGACCTCGCTAGCCAATAGCACAAAGGGTTCTCCGCTGGGCGGATTGTCGCTTTCAAATTTTTCTATAAAGATCATTAGGTTATCATCTTCTTCCCCCTCATAGGTAGTGAGGTAAAAATTCAAGCCTGCAAAATCCACATGGCCCAGATCAGGATTGCCTTCATAGAGGCTTTTAAAACTCAAGATAGATGCTGAAAGCTTCTCTGTAAAGATCAGCGTGTCCTCGTGATGGTCTTTGATCATCAATTCTTTAAGCACCACATCACCGTTCCAACCCAGTCCTACCCGCTCTATAGTGATGTTAGTATTGAAGTCTTCATTGATGGATTTGGTGAGCTTTTGAGCGATTGCCGTCTGAACGGGCGGCAGGGAGATCAAGATGATCAAAGACACCAAAAACAACAGCAGGATCAATAAGATCCGCAGGAAACGTTTTCGGTATTTTTTCAGAGCGCTCAAAGTCGTAATTTTGTAATCAATAAACGTACCACGTATTATGGCAAAGCCTACTTATATCTTGGGAATAGAGTCCTCTTGCGATGACACCAGTGCTGCTGTCATTGCAAACGGGAAAATGCTTTCGAATGTTGTTGCTACCCAGAAAATTCACGAGCAGTATGGCGGGGTGGTTCCCGAGCTTGCCTCGAGAGCGCATCAGCAAAATATTGTTCCGGTGGTACATCAGGCCTTGGTTCAAGCAAATATCGAAAAAAAAGACCTAAGCGCCATAGCTTTTACCAGCGGACCTGGACTGATGGGATCCTTGCTTGTGGGCACCTCATTTGCCAAGTCTCTGGCCATGGGATTGAACATCCCCCTCATTGACGTGCATCACATGCGCGCACACATTTTGGCCCACTTCATTGACGTTGAAGGGCAAATGCCTCCAGAGTTTCCCTTTATTGCTTTGACCATTAGCGGAGGACACACGCAGCTGGTGTTGGTTCACGACTATTTTGATATGGAGCTTTTGGGAGAAACTATAGATGACGCCGTTGGCGAATGTTTTGATAAGTCTGGGAAGATCTTAGGCTTGCCTTATCCCGGGGGCCCGCTGTTTGACAAACTCGCTCAGCAAGGGAATCCTAAGGCTTTCCCTTTTCCAAAACCTAAGGTCGGACCTTATGAGTTCAGCTTTAGTGGCCTAAAGACTGCGGTCTTGTATTTTGTACAGAAGAATACCGCGCAAAACCCTAATTTCATTGAGGAGAACATTAAAGATATCTGTGCAAGTGTGCAGTTCACCATTGTGGATTATATCATGGATAAACTCAAGAATGCCGTGCGCGATACGGGTGTAAATCGAGTGGCTATAGGCGGAGGAGTTTCCGCAAACAGCAGTATTCGTCAGGCCATGGTAGATGCTAAGATGGATTTGGGATGGGACACTTTTATCCCTCCCTTTCAGTTTTGTACAGACAATGCAGGAATGATTGCAATGGTAGGTCAACTCAAGTACGAACGCGAGAACTTTGCTGGATACGAGCTGCACGCCAAAGCGCGTATGCCTTTTACCCGTCCTGCTGAGATCTAAGTCTTTTTATACCTTTACTATATGCAATTGTTCTTCCAGCCCGATCTTGACTCCAACAGCACCAGCGTTGGATTTGACAAAGACGAGAGTCGCCATATAACCCGAGTTTTAAGGAAATCTACTGGAGATGTCATCCATATCACCAATGGTAAAGGATTGTTGTTTACTGGCGAGCTGGGATTGGTAGAACCCAAGCATTGTGAAGCCTATATAACCAAAGTAGAAAAGCTGCCAGCACTGTCCTACCGCTTGCATATGGCAGTTGCGCCTACCAAATCTAACGATCGATTTGAATGGTTCTTGGAAAAGGCTACAGAGCTCGGAATTAGTACCATTACGCCCTTGCTTTGTGATCACAGCGAGCGCAAGCAGATCAATTGGGAACGCTACAATAAGATCGTGGTGAGTGCCATGAAACAATCGCTGCAAACTTATTTACCCGAGCTTAATGAGCTCACTGCGTTCAAAGACTTTGTTAGCAACCAAGCCAAGCTTAAAGGTTTGAAAGCCATTGCGCATTGTGAAGATGGCGCTAAAGAGCCGCTAAAAGATCTGGTCAATAATGAGCAGCAACAAATCGATGTCTTGATCCTTATAGGCCCCGAAGGCGACTTTAGCACAGAAGAGATCGCCTTTGCTGCCGAGGCCGGTTTTGTCCCGGTATCTTTAGGAACCCAGCGCTTACGCACAGAGACCGCTGCGATTGCAGCCTGTCACACCCTAGCCTTGCACCACGGATAAAAATTGAAACCCAGAGCCGAAGCCCCGGGTTTCGCTAACCAACCTTGATTCAAAAAAATTGAAAAAAAGTATCATTGTTTGGTCCACTGGAGGGTTACATCAGGGGAACCTTCTCCACAGGCATCGGTAATATCATCCTGAAAGGTTAAGGTAAAACTGCTGTCGTCTCCAGAAATATACATTCCATTACCCCCCACTCCTGGACCCAAGAATATGGAGTTGCCGCTACAAGCGGTAAAAGTGAATTGCTCATCGGCAAAGATCACCTCCTCACAGACAAAATCCATCACATAAGAAGTAAGGTTATCTAAGCCTACAGAAGCTACATAAAAGGCTTCAAATGCACGTTGATTTGGCCCCGTCAAAGTCACTCCTAAGGCAGCCTCAGAAGTGGATTGATCAAAGAGCGTTAACACCACACCACCCCCATCTGGGTCAAAAGTATCCAAGCCAAATATGGTCGGTGTCACTTGTTCCACTAAATAGTCTCCGGTAAATGCACCTGGTTCTACTGGGCAAGTAATGAATATCCTAATAGTAAGAGAACTAGCAACAACCACCTCACCAGAAGCTTCAATACTCACAATCACCTCTTCTGTAGGGATCTGCTCTCCCAAAGGGTCTATTCCGGAGATGGTAAAACTCCCTTGATAGGCATTTGCAGGAATGGTGAAACTGCTTGGGATATTATAGTATTCTGCCCCTAAATCAGCGGGTGCGTTTATAGATAAATTAAAGTTTCGATCCAAAGGCGCACGGGTGGAACTGTTCACCACCACTTCTGCCGTTCCAGAATCGTTAATCAGAATGGCGAGTTCCACAGTAGAATTCGCAAAACTGAGTAGGGTCTGACCGTTATCCGGATCAAACAGGATACGGTCCTTATCGGAATCGCAGGCGGTAAATGCCACGCAATTCAACAGTATTAAGATGATATACTTTTTCATGATTGCTACATTTAATTGGTGTCATAACCAGGGTTCTGTTCAATATTCGGGTTCACATCGATCTCTGCCTGAGGGATCGGCAAAGTGAACTTGAAGTCCGTAGGCAGGAGTTCGCAAGGCGTAGGTCCACCGCAGTCGGCATCGTTACGTACGATTCCCAAACCTGTGATATCACGGGTTCTTCTCAGATCAATAAATCGATGCCCTTCATAGGCTAATTCTTTGCGTCGCTCACTTAAAATGTCAGTAATGGCTTCGAGAACAGTGGAATAATTAGGAGCCGGCTGATCGGATCCAAAGCGCGCGTCACGAAGGGCATCGATGGTTATGGCTGCCTCGGCCAGCTGCCCCAAACGGGCTTGAGCTTCGGCTTTGATTAAATATTGCTCGGCCACGCGATACAGTTTGAGGTCATTCAACCCAAACTGTCCATCACGACCGGGATATTTCTTGATAAAAAGCGTCTCAGGAGGATTACTCACCGGATCAATGGTTCCGCCATCTTCATCATCGTCCAACAAAACATCATAGCGGATATCTAAAGGGTCTAAGGAATCAAAGAGTCCAAAAGACATCTCAAAGAAAGCACCTCCTGTACCTGTGAAATAGAACAGTCCTCCTGCTCTACCGTCGGCAACGGTACGTGAGGCCTTAAAGATCACCTCCGTATTGTCTGCATCGGCATACATATCTACGTATTGGGCTCTATCGGCTAAAGGATAGCTTGCGATCAACTGATCGGCCAAAGAGATGGCTTGCGCATTGTTCCCTCGATATAGGGCGATACGCGCCTTCAGTGCCGTGATAAAGTCCTTGTTGAGAAAGATATTCGCCGAATCCTCCAAAATGGCATCAGCGGCATCTAAATCGCTTAAAATACCGGCAAACACATCTCCAACGCTATCGCGCCCCGGAAGTTCCAAGATGACCACAAAGTCTATATAAGGTACTCCCAGGTCGCTGTCAGCAAAACCTGGAGCGAAAACCGTTAGCAGATCAAAATGCGCTAAAGCTCTCAAGGCCAAGGCCTGTCCTTCTATTTGCCTTAGACGATCTACCTGAGCCTCCGTCAAGGAAGATGAGTCTATGGTCTCAATGGCTTCTAAAACGCGATTTGCGCGATTAATCACCGCATAATAGCTGGAGTAAATATTATTTACCACGCCACTGCCTGCGTTTATGGTCTGATTGTGCTCAACGGTTCCTTGACCACCATTGTCTACTCCAAAGCGCAGATCGTCTGTGAATCTGGAGGAGAATTGGATGATCAGCTGCGGATTGTAGGCCGCATAGGCTCCGCTTAGCGCAAGATCAATATCTTCCGGAGTGGTCAAGGCGCCTTCTGCCGCTACGGAATCTACCGGAAGTATGTCCGTAGCGTCACGGCAGCCTGCAAACAGCAGGGCCACCGAGGCGATATATAAAAATAACTTCTTCATGATTTCAATTTTTAAAAGGTTAAGTCTAAACCAAGGGTAAAGGTTCTGGCGGTCGGGAAATCGAAAAAGGAAGATCCTGTATTGGTCTCCGGATCGAATCCACGCCAACGACTAAAGGTTAACACGTTCTGTCCTTGCATATAAATACGCGCTGCTGCAAACGGTTTCTTTTTGAACTGTTCTCCGCGCAGGGTGTAAGACAGCACAATATTTCTCAAACGCAAAAAGGAGCTGTTTTCCAAATAGCGGTCTCCGGCTTGAAACCTAAACCCGCCCAAATTGGGATCCGGCACATCGGTGATGTCTCCCGGCTGACTCCAAGCGTTAAGTACCGTAGTGCTCTGATTGGCAAATCCCGCTAAAGAAGGATCCTCAGTTACCGCAAGGGATCCGTTGGTACGGTACTGCTCCGCAGCAAAGCTCCAAAGACAGGAAAGTCCAAAGCCTTTGTATTGCACATCGGCACCAAAACCACCGCTATAGAGGGGCTGTGTGCCTTTGCCCAAGAAAACGGCATCATCTGGATTGAACTGATTGGTGATCTGCCCGTTGGCATCTAAATACAGCGGTTCTCCGTTAGCCGGATTCACACCTGCATAGCGCACCAAACGAAACTCTCCAATAGATTGGCCAACGCCGAGGTTGCCCACGCGCTCTTCTCCATCAAAAAGACTGAGGATCTCGTTGTCGTTGTAATTCACATTACCGTATAGGTTGACAAAGAGCTGCTTGGCTTCATTGCGCACCAAGGCATAATTGAACTCAAAGTCAACTCCTTTGTTTCTAAGCTTTCCGACATTGTCTGGAAAGGTGTTGAAACCTGAAGTCAGAGAAACGGGGCGAAAAAGCAAGGCATCGCTGGTGGTGTTGGAATAGAAATCCAGATTCCCACTAAAGCGATTGTCAAAAAAGCTGAAATCAATTCCAAGATTGGCCTGGGTGGTTTCCTCCCACTTCAGGTTATCATTACCAATAGCGCTAGGTACTACGCCCGGCGTGGCGTTATAGCCAATGGAAGGTGAAAACAGACTGAACTGTCCAAAGGGAATAAACAGCTCTTGATTTCCTACCGTACCATAACTGACACGCAAGGCAAGCTCATTGACCCACTCTTGTTTGGCCATAAAAGCTTCATTGACAATATTCCATCGGCCGGAAACGGCATAGAAGGTTCCGAACTCATTCTCATCTGGGAAAAAGGACGATCCATCACGACGCAAACTGGCCTGCAACTCATAACGCTTGTCGTAACGGTAGCTCAACACTCCAAAGTAAGAGAAGAGCCCGCGATCGTTCTGAGATCCAAAAAGAATGGGGATGTACGGTCTGGTTTCGGCTCCGCCTTGTAACTCTACCACTTGCCCAGAAGTGATCCCGTTGATTGACTGCTCAAAAAGCGGATTAAGTCCAAAACCGACAAAACCGAAGGAACGCACATGCCGTTTATTGTACTCGGTAAACAGCGAGGCCGTTACATCGTGTACATCCCCAAAGGTGTTCTTATATTTTAAACTGGCGTTGAAATTCAAGCGCAGATCTCTAAAATCACTTTCTTGGCGCGACCCTTTCAGGTCAGAATCCGCAGTAGGTGTAATTAAACCGCGTATACTCCCCGGCGTAGTGATGATAGTCCCGTTCTGTTGGCGGTAATCGGCCCCCAATAGGGCTCCCAACTTGAGGTTCTTGGCCAATTCATAAGAGGCGTCCAAGGAACCGATCAAGCGCAGTTCTTCTTCATTATCTGTATTAAAAGTGGCCGTATTCAATGCCAAATAAGGCGTATTGAGAAAGCCATTGGCTCCCGAGGCATTGATGGATCCGTCTGCGTTAAGCGCGCCGGATGCCACAGTACCAAAGGTGTTCAGGCTTCCGTCGGCATTAAAGGCGTCCTGAAACGGCAAACCGATATAAGGCACAATGAATGGGTTGTCCAATTGACCCCCAGTATTGCCTCCACGAGCGCGATCGACCACAAAATTACTCTTGCTAAAGTTCGCTGTGAATTGACTCGAAAGCTGAAAGCGATCGGAACGCACCTCATTGTTCGTTCTAAAGGTGAATCGTTGCAAAGAAGAACCCAAGGTGATTCCCTCCTGCTCAAAATAACCCAAGGAATTGAAGCTTCTGCTGTTCTCACTACCGCGAGACACAGCGATCTCATGAGAAATGGTCGTACCGTTTCTAAAGAAAATATCACTCCAATCGGTGTTGATCTGCGCGAGCTCTGCGATCTCCTGATCAGTCAGGCCGTTTCCGGCTCCTGTACCGATGAGTCTTTGGTATTCCAAAAGCTCACGGGAGGACAGCACGTCAAAGTTTGGATCGGGTTTTAAGGAAACCCCATATTGAGAACGATAGGTCAAAGTGAGCGGACTGTTGAACTTACCGCGTTTGGTAGTCACCACGATCACCCCACCGGCAGCACGGCTTCCGTACAAGGCTGAAGCTGATGCATCCTTAAGGACCTGAATGTCTTCAATGTCGTTGGCATTCAAACTGCGGAAGTTGTCTTGGTCTACAAAGACCCCATCAATAACAAACAGCGGTTCACTATCTCCGTTAAAGGAATTCACCCCACGAATGGTAATGGTTCCCTGTTGTCCCGGTTGTCCAGAACCTGTGGCTACGTTAAGTCCGGCCACACGTCCTTGCAAGACCTGGTCTAAAGAAGCAATAGGTACTTGCTCCACTTCTTTGGCTTTAACCGTGCTCACGGCGGCCGTTGGATTCTCTAAGCCGTAAATAGGCGCTGAGATCACTACAGTTTCTAAGGCTTCGGACTCCAGAACCACATCAATTTGGCTGCGTCCGTTAATAGCGACTTCCAATGGCGCGGTCGATACATACGAAAACACCAGGGTTTGACTGCCATCTACATTGATGGTATACGTTCCGTCAAGGTCGGTTTGTACCCCTAAATTGGTGTCTTTGATTTGCACAGTGGCTCCAAACAAAGGAAAGCCCTCTGTGTCTGATACGGTACCTGTTACTGTTAGCTCTTGCGCCATCCCTAGCCAAGGGACCAACAAGAATAGCAGCCAGGCATTTTTCAAAATACTCTTCATACTAGCAAATTTTGATGAAACAAAAACGAGGCTTTAAAAGCAGCGATGCTCTTAAATGCGCTAGTACAAAGATTTAATGGAAACCCAGGTTTTGTGGGTGCAATGGATAAGAATTACCCTTTACCTTTTTAATGTTTACCTAAGCCCGTTCGGGCTTTACCTTTACCTCTTTAAGGGGTGTAAGCCTATGTATATAAGGCTTTTACGAATTGTGAAGGAGTAACCTCGTTGATCTTTTTGAACGATTTGTTGAAGGTTACCTTATTGTTGAAACCGACCTCGTAAGCCACATCTATGATGTTCTTCTCACGCTCTGTATCAGCTTTAAGAATCTCCATAGCTTCCTTAATTCTGTAGCTGTTGATCAGCTCAAAGAAGTTCTGATTAAAGTGCTCGTTAATGATCTGAGAAGCACTGTGACGCGTAGTACCTAAACGGTCCGCCAAAGAATCAAGGTTAATATCGTTCTCCCGATAGATCTTCTCATCATCTAACAATCGTATGAGTTGATTCTTCAATTCTAGGGAATAACTGTTGGTCAGGCCAGAGTTCTTGTATTTGAGGTAATTGGATTCCAAGTGGAAACCCATCAATACCTTTGGACGGCTGTAGGCCACATAGGCTACATACAACACCATTCCAGACATTAAGATCAGCTGGGAGTTAAAAATAAGTCCTGTGTTGATATCGGCCATCAAAAGAATACCGTAGATCACATACACCAAGGCATACAAGATCTGGAAGCCTACTATATTGCGTTGCCACAAATACAAGGGTGTTTGTACTTGAGTACGATGCGTTCTGGTCTTTAAGAACAACATTAAAGTCAGGGAAGCATAAACGATCAAGGAAAGGATCTTTCCTCCCGCCACAAGCTGTCCGTAAGGATTAGAGCTGTAAGTCCCTAAACCTAGCATCATGCGCAGCTTCTCTTCCGCAGACAAGGAATAGATCGGCAGAAACATAACCACTAAGGCCAGTGTTGGCAACAGGTGTAATGCATCAATGACTTTAGGTTTGTAACCCGTTTTGATTCGTCTGAAGTAGAAATACAAGAGCGGTCCATAAAGGAAGGAGAATACCGTAGACATGCTTTGCGTATGCGGTAGCTCAAAGGTGTAATTCATGGTGTACAATCCAACGTGGATGATAAACACCGAGTGAATCAACAAAAAGAAGCTCAGCAAGAGCGCTGCTAACTGATCTTTTCGCTTTCTGATGTTGATGATGAAGACAATAAAGAATCCAATAAGTCCAGAATAGATATAAAACAGTGCGATCCACTCAAACCGAGGTACGTATTGATCTACTAGAGATTGGTATTCTGGGGCTTCTGAGATGTAATTGAAGGAACTGTGTTCTACAAAATGAAAATCTAAGGTGCGCTTTACATATTTGTCAATGTAAATGGCAGCGGTCTCTGCATCGTTGGTCTTTGCGGCTTTAAATGCTAGCTCACGGAACATAAGGACAGAATCGATCTGAACTTCCTCTTGCATGTGGGCCGATGAGATCTGGGCAAAAGAAGTTGTGCCGCTCAAAACTAGGAGCAGTAGCACAATTGTTTTTTTGAATTTCGCCTGGATGGTTAGCATAGCCGAATTTTCTATTAAAGATAAGTCTCAACAAGGTAAAATAAAAGCGGATAGTACATCCCGATAAAAGTTTACTCGTAAACCTTTATCAGGAAGTTAGCGTAACTGCTTGTTTTACTAATATATAAAACAAGTGTCAAAAACGCTCAAAATTTTAACAACCGTAAAGCAATAAAACCATTAAACCTTGCAGGAACTTTTAATTTAAAACAATTTCGGCTAAAAATATCCTACATTTTTATCACTTTTTGGCATTTATTTATGAGAAAGGAAGCTTACCTTTAAACCATGTCTAAAAGACTCGCATATCTAATCCTCGCTATTGCACTTTTTGGTAATCTCTCTTTCACGAATGCGCAAGAGATTGCCGTATTGCAATACAGTGGTGGTGGAGATTGGTATAGCAACCCAACGGCCGTTCCCAATCTGGTTCGCTTTTGCAATCAAGAGATTGGAACGGTGATGAAAGATCGCATCAGCAGCGTTAAACCCGGAAGTATTGATCTGTTCAATTACCCAATGCTTCATATGACCGGTCACGGTAATGTTTATTTTTCTGACGAGGAAGCTGAGAATTTACGTGTATATTTATTAAGCGGAGGATTTTTACATATTGACGATAACTATGGTATGGATCCTTATTTACGCAAAGAGTTGGTAAAGATTTTCCCAGACAAGGAACTGAGAGAATTACCAGCCTCCCACCCTATTTTTAGTGTGCATTTTAAATTTCCAGAAGGATTGCCCAAGATTCATGAACACGACAGCGGCAGACCTCAAGCCTTTGGAATCTTTGAGAATGACCGCCTGCTGCTCTTGTATACTTTTGAAGCGGATATAGGCGACGGTTGGGAAAACCCGGAGATCCACAACGATCCGCCAGCAGTGCGTCTCAAAGCCTTGCAAATGGGCGCTAATTTTGTCAAATTTGCCTTTAATCAATAAAGGTGACTCAACTTACTCACGACCAAAATCCATTTAAGCCCAATAGCTTTCCGCTAGCCTTGCTTACAGACGGCGTACGCTCTCCAGCCAATATTGGCGGGCTTTTCCGACTGATGGACGCCTTTGGCATTAAAGATATTTTCTTGGTTGACGCTCAGGTCGATTTGAACTCTTCCAGACTCAAACGTACCGCACGTGGCACCGAGCGCAATGTAAATATCAAACAATACGAGTCCGCAGCTGATGCGCTACAGGATATCCAAAGTATAATGCCGCAAGCAAAGTTAGTAGCTTTGGAGATCACTTCTGACAGTAAAACAATAGACAGCTTTGAAGCTGATCCTACCGCTGAGTATATTTTAGTGCTTGGTGGAGAAGTTCACGGGGTAAGTGAGCCGGTTTTAGCCCAATGCGATAAGGTGGTTCACATTCCTATGTATGGTAACAACAGCAGCATGAATGTGACCCAGTCTGCATCTGTTGCGCTACATGTGCTCACTAAAAAGCTTTTGTAGTTG
>NZ_JABSPU010000031.1 GCF_013214815.1 Gilvibacter sp. | reverse complement strand
TACGGAACGGCGGTTGGAGTGATCAACCCAGACGCTAAATACAAGGTGGTTATAGAGGGGCATGCGGATAAGATCTCTTGTTATGTCAATTATATTACTGACAATGGACTGCTGTATGTAATTCGCAATGGAGGAAGTGACCACCAAATTGCACCTTCCAAAGTGGTTAACATTCACACCAAAAAAGGGATTGTAAAAGGAGTTTTTGGTTGGCCTGCAATTCACACGCGCAATCGCGCTAAGGAAGAAGCGCCTAAGCCAGATAATATTTTTATTGACATTGGAGCCAAAGACAAGAAGGAAGTTGAAAAAATGGGCGTTCACGTAGGTTGTGTGATCACCTATCCGGATGAGTTCCACGTTTTGAACAAAGACAAATTTGTTTGCCGTGCTTTAGACAACCGTATGGGTGGGTTTATGGTGGCCGAGGTTGCTCGACTTTTAAAAGAGAACAAAAAGGAATTGCCTTTTGGGCTATACGTGACCAACTCAGTACAAGAAGAGATCGGTTTGCGCGGTGCGCAGATGATTGCAGAGCGCATTCAACCCAATGCTGCTATTGTGACAGACGTGACTCACGACACCACTACTCCAATGATCGATAAAAAGAAGCAAGGGCATCAAAAGATCGGCGAAGGGCCAGTGATCGCCTATGCTCCCGCAGTACAACAGAAGCTGCGCGATCTGATCATAGAAGCTGCGGAAAACAATGATATTCCGTTCCAGCGCTCCGCCCTATCTAGAGCCACCGGAACAGACACGGACGCCTTTGCTTACAGTAATAGCGGTGTGGCCTCTGCCCTAATTTCTTTACCGCTGCGCTATATGCACACCACGGTAGAAATGGTGCATAGAGAAGACGTGGAAAACGTGATCAAATTGATTTATGAATCTGTACTTAAAATCAAAGATGGCGAAAGCTTTAGCTACTTTGATTAAGCTGCAAAAGAATTGAAAAAGGCCTGGATGTTAAATCCAGGTTGTTTTTGTTTAATCGATTTATAAAATCTTGTTTATCGAATTGTAAACTGCTTGGTGCTGGGGTCAAATTCTCGTAGTTTTGGAGCTTAAATTCTAATCTATGAAAAAACTACTTATCCTATCTTTAAGTGCCCTTTTTATGGCCGCTTGTTCGCAAGACGAGCAAGAACTGACAACGCCAAACGATACTTCTTTTGATCTTAAAATTTTTGATGATACCAATTTTGGTGTATATGAAGGTATCTTCTCAACAGCTAAAGGAGATGCACGTGCTACAATAACCATTAAAATTGTTCAGGAAGATGTTGCAATGGCAACACTTTACTTCAATGACGGAACTACCACTGTTGCTCGCAGCAAATCACCTATAGTTAAAGGAGAGGCCATTGATCTAGTTGCTTTTGGCGGCAATGACATTTCTTTTCTTTTCTCTGCGGATGCAGACGGTTCTAATTCCTCAGTAACAGATGTGGTTTATAAGAAGGAAGCTGCAGATATCATAACTGCTAAATCAACAAGTCGTGTACCTGTAACTTCACTAACAGGATCATACGTTTGTGCGGATTGTGCTAACCCTTCGCCTCGTACTTTTAATGTAATGATCTCAGGTGATGGCACCGGTGATCAAACATACACAGCCCAAGCAAGTTTCAACGGAAATACTTTCAACGGTAATGGCGCTCAAGACGGCTGTGTTACTGCAGGTAGCTTTGATTACTGTAACGTTGGTGACACTGGTGGAATCTCTATTGGAGCCGGTGTTGTAAACTGGAACGGTACTGTACTATATGGTAACAGTTTAGTTGATTGCACACAACTTATTGGCCAGTGGTATTTTACGGGGTCTGCTAATGATAAATCTGGAACATTCTCTACGGACAATCCTTGTGCTTCTGTATTGGCTTTTGAGGATTTCGAAGATGATACAGTAACCTACACTACGAGTGTTGCCGAATTCACTGACGGTGGTGGTGACTTCTTTTTAAGAACAGATGGCAGCGATATTAGCGGCGGTTATGTTGTAGAAAATATTGTTGAAAATTTCTTTTTCGCTGCTCAAGATATCGACGGTGAAGGAGCAACGCTACCAGTATACTTGGAATTCACAGATGTTGCGCTAGCTTCTGGCGCTCAGCAATTATTTGTTGAATTGCTTTTGGCTGAAGACGATGACGGAACCAGCCAAGATTGGGACGAGTCTGATAACGTAATTGTTCAGTACAGCTTTGATAATGTAACCTGGACAGACGTTCTTAATATTGAAGCAGAAGCTGGAGGTTCTTCATTCAACAATACACCACGTGTTGATACCAACGGCGATGGATTTGGTGATGGGAAAGAGGTGACCAACGTGTTTGACAACTTTGTAGGTGCCTTTCAAAATAACGCAACAACCAATCCAGGTGGTTCTGGAACGGTTAGCGTACGTATCCAATTCCAATTGAATTCTGGAGATGAAGATATTGCCATTGACAACATCTACATTCTTGAAGAATTGTAAGATTGTGTTAAGTACATAAAAAAGAAAAACCCGGGCAAACGTCCGGGTTTTTTTGTGGCAATAGTAAAGAAATGTTCTTGCTGCTCTAAGTAGAGACACCCATAGGCTAAGGCTTCATTTTTGCTATATTTGCGGGAAACTTATAGCCCTTGCTATTCAACTCACTTAGTTTTGGATTTTTCCTCCCCATTGCATTCTTGGTGTATTGGGCGGTAGGCAGGCAAAATATAAGACAGCAAAATCTGGTCCTTCTTGTGGCCAGTTATATCTTTTACGGCCTTTGGGATTGGCGCTTTCTCTCGCTGATCTTTGCCAGCTCCATAGTTGATTATTACGTAGGGATCTTGCTCCCAAAAGCTAAGTCAAAAGCGCGCAAGAACAGTATACTGGCGCTGAGTGTGGTGTGGAACCTTGGGGTGCTGTTCATCTTTAAATATTACAATTTCTTTATCGCTGGCTTCAGTGAGCTCTTCTCGCTCAACGCTGATGAATACGTGTTTAGCTCTTTACGAGTTATTCTGCCTGTAGGATTGAGCTTCTATACCTTTCAAACGCTGAGTTACAGTATAGATGTTTATCGCGATCGGATAAAACCCAGCAAGAACCTTTTGAATTTCTTGTGCTTTGTAAGCTTCTTTCCGCAGTTAGTAGCTGGGCCAATAGAACGCGCTCGAAATTTATTGCCTCAGTTTGACAAAGAACGCAAGTTTGACCTGGAGTTAGCCAAAGATGGCTTGAGACAAATACTTTGGGGACTCTTTAAAAAGGTAGTAGTTGCAGACAATGCCGCAGTGGTAGTCAATACCATTTACGCCAGCCCAGAGGATCACGGAAGCCTTTCCCTACTCTACGCTTCAGTGCTGTTCTTTTTTCAGATTTATTGCGACTTTGCAGGCTATTCAGACATTGCTATTGGAACCGCGCGATTGTTTGGTTTTAGACTCAGTAAGAACTTCAACATTCCTTATCTGTCCAGATCTGTTGCAGAATTCTGGCAACGTTGGCACATAACGCTCACCAAATGGTTTACCGATTATGTGTACGGGCCGCTGGCCAAGAATAGCAAAAACTATTTAGTGCGTACTGGAGCACTCTTTGTATCTATGGGGCTTATCGGTTTGTGGCACGGTGCCAATTGGACCTTTATTGTCTTTGGGCTCTTTCAAGCCTTCACCATCTCAATAGAACGCATTCCAGTGACCATTAAAGGGAAAGTAGTTAATATAAACTACTACCTCACCAAGATGCCTTTAGGGCTCACCGTGATCTATAGTTTTACCTTGATCATGACCTCCTGTATCTTTTTTAGATCGGAGAATTTAGATATGGCCTTTTTCATTATTGGTCGTATTCTAGAAGGTGTTCCCTCAGAACCTTTCTCTTTAGAGATCGGGTGGCGTGTACTGTTTATTCCTTTGTTAATTCTGATGGAATACTTCACACGAAATCAAGACCATCCTTTTGTAAAGATCGAATCCAAGACCGGACGTGTTGCGCGTTGGGCTATGTACTATCTGTTTATATTCTTTATCTTTCGCTATGCCGGACCCAAAGAAGAGTTCATCTATTTCCAGTTTTAAGGAGATCCTAAAGCGCTTTGTTAGGCCGGTGGTACTTTTCTTTATCCCGGTGGTGATCATTGCTACTGTATTGGAATTGATGGTCGCAAAGATTCCGAGTACCTACAGCCTTGTGGGAGAGCAACTAGAACAAGAAGCAGAAAATATTGAAGTAGCCGTATTTGGTTCTTCTCAGATCAAGAACAGCATCAATCCGGAGTTCCTTACCAAAAACACGCTAAACATTAGCTCTAGCGCCCAGCACCACAATACGGATTATAAACTATTACAAGGCGTAGTGGACCGCCTACCGAATCTCAAAACTGTAGTTTTTGAGCTTTCTTACGGGCATTTGGAAGTACCGCACAATTCAAAATATTATTGGAAAAGGCCCGTCTTTTTGAAGTACTACGGCATCAATACCTTTGACCGTGCAACGACTCCAGCAGACAGTTTGCTGTATATGTCGCATCCTGGGTTTTTCACAACGCAACTTTTTGACCAATACCTAAGAGACAGTTTGCCTGCTTTCAATCGCTTTGGTTTTGATACGGGCAATTACAAAGGGCGCTTTAAACGCTTGGGATTCGATGTGGATTCTATTATGAGAGACCCGCTGAACATCAGCAGAAGAGAGTCTTTAAAGATCTTAGAATACAACACCTCCTACTTTAAGGAAATGCTCGATTTCTGCTACGACAGAGGTTTGTCTGTGGTGATCATTAGTCCGCCCACCTTTGCTAATTACAGTGAAAAAAGAGATCTAAATACGCTCCAACGTCGCGATAGTGTACTTGCTGAATTAAAAGTCAATTATCCAGGACTTCGCGTGCTCATTGCCGAAACCGACAAGCGCTACCTAGTAACCGATTTTAGAAACGGCAATCACCTCAACCCAGATGGTGCGGAGAAATTCACCAAACAGCTGGACAGTCTACTCAATACAAACTAGTTCTTTAAAGCTTTAAAATAACGGCGCGCCTCTTTCAAAACTCTCGGCGCCATGATGATCGTGGCCAGCATGGTTGGGATCGCCATAAGGGCAAATACACCATCAATCAAGTTGATCATTAGACTCAATGAAGTCGTCGCACCTAGAATAATACTTCCTATGTAGAATATGTTGTAGTATTTTTTATTGTGCGCTCCAAAGAGGTAGCTCATACATTTGCTTCCGTAGTAGGAATAGGAGAACAAAGAAGAGATACTAAAGACGGCAATACAGATCAGCAGGATGTAGCTTCCAATACCAGGTAGACTGTTCTCAAAAGCAGAAGCGGTCAATGAAACTCCGTTTGCACCACTGGTTTCCCATACTCCGGTGACCAAAATCGCCAAAGCTGTAAGCGTACACACGATCAAGGTGTCAATTGCCGGACCTAACATGGCCACC
The DNA here is from genome assembly GCF_013214815.1 of Gilvibacter sp. Taxonomy (GTDB): domain Bacteria; phylum Bacteroidota; class Bacteroidia; order Flavobacteriales; family Flavobacteriaceae; genus Gilvibacter. The sequence continues at coordinate 23,976 of NZ_JABSPU010000031.1, read as the reverse complement.
AAACCTTCTCGCGTAGGCTCGCTAGTCTTTGCGGCGCCATGAGCCATGGGAGCTGTACCGATACCTGCCTCGTTAGAAAAAGCTCCACGACGTATCCCTAAAAGGATCAATCCTCCAACCAAACCACCAAAGAGCGGCTCTCCAGAATACAGTTCTGCACTAAAAGCATCTGTGACTATAAGGCTTAAATACTTAGGAACTTGATCAAAATTGACTCCGAGGATATAAAGGACAGCAACAAAATAAAGCAATACCATAGACGGTACTAGCTTGGCTGCAGTTTTACTAATACGAGATAATTGGCCTACAATTACAATAGTAGTTATCCCCACTAAGATCAAACCAATGATCAAATTGGACTCAAACCCGACTTGAATATCATTGGGGATCAAAAGGATATCATTTATGGCCTGCGTCAATTGGTTTACATTAAATACCGGCAGCGCTCCGATCATTCCAGCCATACTAAAGAAAACGGCCATGAACTTCCATTTTTTACCCAGCCCTTCTTCTATAAAATACATAGGACCACCCTGTACTTCTCCAGCGCTGTCTTTGCCTCGATATAAGATCGCTAAGGTTGCCGTAAAGAATTTTGTAGACATCCCCACAACAGCAGAGACCCACATCCAAAAGACAGCTCCCGGACCTCCAAGGGCTATAGCTACAGCTACTCCTGCAATATTACCCATCCCTACCGTTGCCGACAAGGCTGTGGTCAAGGCTTCAAAGTGATTGATCTGACCGGGATCGTCCGGGTCATCGTACTTTCCGCGCAGCACGTTAATGGCATGTCCTAAATAACGAAAGGGCAAGAATCTGGATCGGATCAGCAAATACAATCCACCTCCAATTAGAAGAATTAACAAGGGTAAACCCCAAACAAATGAGGCAAATTCGGCTACGATCTTATCGAGTAATTCCATGCTGCGCTGCTAAATAAAAGCCTAAAATACCATTATTATTTTTGTCCTCTGGCATATTTTGTCAATTGGGAAACTTACCCTAATTTGACTGCACCAACTAACAACCAACTATGAGGCACTTTAGCTGCGTCTTCCTTTTTGTTTTTGCGTTTTTTACAGCGAACGGACAAGAAAACGAAAGTTCTTGGAGAACCAACGCCAGAATTCTAAACCCAGAATTTTTAGTCGGACAGACCTTTGAGTCCAACAGCAACTTTCCAGACACTGGTCTGCAATATCAGTTTGTGATGAACTTTGGCATGAATAACGCCAACAATCCGCAGCAATGGGCACAACGCTTAAAAGCTCCGGTAACGGGTTTATCTCTAGGCTTGACCAACTTTGGAAACAGAGACAGTTTGGGCCTTGCCGTGTCAGTCATTCCCTATGTGCATTTTAGACTTTTCAATAACGACAAGTTTACCGCCCGCGTGGGTATGGGTGGGTCTTATCACACGGATAAATTTGACGCGACAAAAAATCCCAACAATCAAGCGGTCACTACAGATATCACCTGGGCATTTAGAACCGCTTTTTACTATCGATTTTTACAAACAACGATCACTGATTGGCATTTTGGGATCAACTACTCCCACCATTCCAACGGACATACACGGCTGTTGAACCAAGGGTATAACTCAGTCTTGGCGAGTGTTTCTGTAGCCTTTCACGAACCGGAGTTTGAACTTTTACCAGAAGGCAGTTTACCCACCTATGACAAAAGCACACAGAATTATATCTCCCTGCGCTATGGGCAAGGTTTTAATGTCTTGGCACTAGCCATAAACGACCAACGCAGTGTTTACAGCTTTGCGGGAGAATTTGGAAGGGTTTACAACAATACCTTTAAGCTGGGGATTGGCTTTGGATACCGCCTCTACAAACATTATTACGACTATATAAAGAACAATGAGTCCTTGGTTCAAGACGGCCGGGAATTTGACTTCTTTAAAGAAGATCCGTGGCGTTACGCCAGTAATTTTGCCATAACCTTTAATGGAGAGTTCCTGCTGAATCACATTGGGCTGGACTTGCAGCTTGGCGTGAATTTACACAAGCCGGGCTATCAAATAGACTGGCGATTGAATGAAGGTTGGGACAACACCCCTAGGGAAGTTCCTGAGAGCTGGCAGTTGGGTGAATTCAACTCCAAATATCAGATCAAAAAACTGATCTCATCGCGCTTAGGGCTTAAATACTACCTGATTGGTAACGAGAAATCGCCTAGACATAATGTGTTCCTTGGAGCGCATTTACAGGCCAATCTAGGGCAAGCCGACTTTACAGAATTCAGCATTGGTTATGTTTACCAATGGAAACGCAAAAACTCAAAATAAAATGGACATCGCAATTAAAGTAATCGTATCACTGGTTGCACTGCTACACCTATACTTCATGTATTTCGAAATGTTTGCTTGGGAATCACGTGGTCCAAAGGTGTTTCGAGGATTCAAAAAGGAACTCTTTAAGCCTACCAAAAGCATGGCTGCTAACCAAGGTTTATACAACGGTTTTTTAGCTGCTGGCCTGATTTGGTCGCTATTTATTGCTGATGAATTATGGGCTGACCAAGTAGCTCACTTCTTTTTAGCCTGTGTCTTAGTAGCCGGGGTTTACGGCGCGATCAGCGTGAGCAAAAAGATCTTTGTAGTACAAGGAATTCCTGCCTTAATAGGACAAATCTTATTGATCCTTAAGTATTACGCCTAGGCGTTCAAGTAATTATTTACGTTTGAAGTAATTCGCTCGGTGATGTTTGAGAGATCAGCACGCTGAAATTCCGTTCCTGTGATGTGTTCAAACAGTTCAATATAACGGTCAGATACACTGTCGATGTACTCGTCACTCATATCAGGAACAGTCTGTCCTTCCAAACCTTGGAATCCATTAGCGATCAACCATTGGCGCACAAACTCCTTAGAAAGCTGCTTTTGCTTTTCCCCACGATCTTGACGCTCTTGATAGCCCTCTGCGTAGAAGTAACGGGACGAGTCTGGCGTATGTATCTCATCGATCAAAACAATTTCTCCATCCTTGGTCTTTCCAAACTCGTATTTGGTATCTACAAGGATCAATCCGCGTTTCGCTGCTAGTTCAGTACCGCGTTGGAATAATTTGCAGGTATAATCTTCTAAGACTGCGTAGTCAGCTTCTGAAACAATCCCTCGTTTTAGAATATCTTCTCGAGAGATGTCTTCATCGTGATCTCCTTTTTCTGCTTTGGTTGCCGGAGTGATGATCGGCTCTGGGAAAGGGTCGTTCTCTTGCATCCCTTCTGGCATAGGAACGCCACAAAGCATACGTCGGCCTGCCTTATATTCTCTAGCGGCGTGACCACTCATGTATCCGCGAATCACCATTTCCACCTTAAAAGGTTCGCAAGCCTTTCCAATAGCCACATTAGGATCTGGAGTAGCAACGAGCCAGTTTGGAACTAGATCTTCTGTATCACGCATCATTTGTGTGGCGATCTGATTCAAAATCTGCCCTTTATAAGGAATCCCTCGAGGCATTACAACGTCAAAGGCGCTGAGGCGATCCGTAGCTACCATCAGCAACATATCGTTATCTAGAGTATAAACCTCTCTCACTTTCCCGCGGTAAACGCTTTGTTGCCCTGGGAAATTAAAATCAGTGGACATTAGAGTTCCCTTCATTTCAGTTGCGGTTTTCGATTTGGTTATACGCAGCAATTACTTTCTTTACCAGACGGTGACGAATCACGTCTTTATCGTCTAAATGTACAATACCAACCCCTTTAATATCTTTCAATACCAGAAGTGCTTCTTTGAGTCCAGAGATAGTACGACGCGGAAGGTCAATTTGTCCTGGGTCACCCGTGATCATGAATTTAGCATTCTTTCCCATACGGGTTAAGAACATCATCATTTGAGCATGCGTGGTATTCTGCGCCTCGTCCAGGATCACAAAGGCATTGTCTAAGGTTCGTCCGCGCATAAAGGCCATTGGAGCAATTTGAATCACTCCTTTTTCTATATACGAAGCCAACTTCTCTGGCGCAATCATATCGCGAAGCGCATCATAGAGTGGCTGCATATAAGGGTCCAGCTTCTCTTGTAAATCTCCGGGTAAGAAACCGAGGTTCTCCCCTGCCTCTACTGCAGGACGTGTTAGAATAATGCGTCTAACTTCTTTTTCTTTCAAAGCTTTTACCGCTAGGGCAACACCTGTATAGGTCTTACCGGTACCCGCAGGCCCAATGGCAAAGACCATATCGTTCTTGCGCATGGTTTCTACCAATTTGCGCTGATTGACCGTTTGTGGTTTGATCAAACGTCCGTTGACACCGTGAACAATAACTTCTCCGCTGCTTTGGTCCGTTTCATAATCGGCACGACTCGTGCTGGTCAAAACGCGTTCAATTACGTTTTCATCCAGCTTGTTGTATTTGCCGAATTGCTCCAAAATCATGGTGAAGCGTTTGTCAAATTCCTCTAACAGTTCTTCATCTCCGTATACTTTGATCTTACTGCCGCGTGCTACAATCTTTAGCTTAGGGAAGTACTTTTTTAGCAGTTCTATATTGGCGTTGTGCTGACCAAATAGCTCCCGAGGATTGATCTCGGTGATTTCAATAATAAGCTCGTTCAAAAGCGAGGTGGTTTTAAGATTGCAATAAACTTAGAAATACTTAGTTTTGTTTGAAACAAAAGTAGGTTATTTTTACCTCAAAGAATTAACAAAATATCAACAATCCAAGGGATGCCAATTATCACCTTAACAACTGATTTTGGAGAGAAAGATCACTTTGCAGGAGCAGTAAAAGGGGGCATTTACAGCGCACTAGACCAGGTGCGGATTGTAGATATTTCCCACTCCATCTCACCCTTTCACATCAGTGAAGCGGCTTACATCATTCAGAACGCCTATAAAAGCTTTCCGGCAGGAACTATTCATATCATCGGAATTGACTCAGAACTCAATCCGGAGAATAAGCATATTGCCGTGTATTTGGACGGACATTATTTTGTTTGCGCAGACAACGGAATCATTTCTATGATCACTCAGGAATTCCGACCAGAAAAGATGGTAGAGATCAACATTCACGATCGTTTAAAGAGTAATTTCCCGGTTTTGGATGTGTTTGTAGAGGTAGCCTGTCACATTGCTCGTGGAGGGACCTTGGATGTTATTGGGAAGGATATTCAGCAAATCAAACAACTCAAAGGGATCACTCCTGTGATCAATGCAGATACCTCCCAGATCATTGGGAACGTTATTTATATTGATAATTACGGCAATGTGATCACCAATATCAATCGCACCTTGTTTGAGAATACGCGCAAAGGTCGTGGCTTTAATATCTCTGCCAGAACCGTCCGCTTCAATAAGGTTTTTGAACGCTACAGCGATGCCATTAACTTTGACGTCCATCCAGATCGCAGGGAGGAAGACGGCAAAAAGTTAGCCGTTTGGAACTCTTCTGGCTATTTAGAGCTGGCCATTTATAAAAGTAACCCCAGTACCGTGGGAAGCGCTTCTACCCTTTTTGGTTTAGGCTATCGCGATACAGTAACCGTAAAATTTCTCTAATTCATGATTGCCATTATAAAACGTGAAATTGCCTCCTTCTTCTCTTCCCCAGTCGGGTATTTGGTGATCGGGGTGTTTTTGTTGGTCAACGGTTTGTTTCTTTGGGTTTTTGACGGTCCTTTCAATATTCTCTATGCAGGTTTTGCAGACCTAGCCAGCTTATTTCAATTATCTCCTTGGATCTTGGTTTTCCTGATCCCTGCCGTGAGTATGCGAAGTTTTAGTGAAGAAAAACGCAGCGGAACCCTTGAGCTTTTATTGACCAAACCCATTAGCACCAGTGGCTTGGTATTGGCCAAATATCTCGGCATTATACTATTACTGCTCATAAGTTTGTTGCCCACCTTTTTGTATTTGCTGAGTTTAGAAAGCTTAAAGATCGATACCGACCTGTTGGACTACGGAAGTATTTTCGGCTCGTATTTGGGGCTCTTTTTTCTCATGGCTGCCTTTGCCAGTATTGGTGTGCTGGCCAGTAGTTTGACCAGCAACCAGATCGTGGCCTTTCTATTTGGTGTTATTGGTTGCTTCGGAGGGTATTTTGGCATTCAGGGTCTCGCAGAGAGTATTGGCTCAGGCGCTGGACTGCTCAATGATCTGGGCATGCAATGGCGGTACGAGGATCTGGGTCGAGGCGTCATAGATCTCAAGCATCTATTGTATTTCCTGGCTTTTATCTTATTGTTCTTGACCGCCACAGAAATGGCCTTAGTTCGTGGACGAAAGCAGATCCAACCCAAGCGGTTTATAAGACCAGCTGGGCTATTTGTGGCCTTGGTTGCAGTTTCGTTTATTTTGCCGAGCAAACGTTTTGACCTAACCGCAGATAAGCGATACAGTCTTAATGAGGCTACAGTAAAGCTTCTGGAAAAAGCAGAGGCTCCTGTAAATGTCACCGTCTTCTTAGAGGGTGAATTCCCTTCTGAATTTAGAAAGCTTCAGGCAGAGACCAAACAGCTCTTACAAGGCTTTAAAAGTGTCAACAGACGCGTCACTTTTGAATTTGTCAATGTCCTAGAAGATGAAGAGAACCCCGAACAGGTTCAACAACAGTTGGCCAATATGGGCATCTTACCGGCTCGTGCCACCGTGCGTCAAGGTGGGCAAACCAATCAGGTATTGGTCTATCCTTGGGCCTTAGCCAATTATCAGGACAAAACCGTCGCTGTTCCACTACTCAAGAATCAGCTCGGTACCGCCATGGAAGAGCGTGTTTTGAACTCCATCCAAAATCTGGAATACGCCTTTGCGGATGGCTTTTCTAAAGTGATCGAACCCAAAAAACGCAAAGTAGCGGTACTCAAAGGTAACGGACAGTTGGATGACGCTTATATAGCAGATTTCTTTAGAAGCTTAAGGGATTATTATTTTATCGCTGAGTTTACCCTAGACTCCGTAGCCACCAATCCGAGCGGGACTTTGAGCAAACTCAATGAATTTGATCTGCTTGTTTCGGCCAAACCTACGCAGCGCTTCAATACTGCAGAAAAGTACATTCTGGATCAATACCAAATGCAGGGAGGGAAATCCTTGTGGTTGGTAGATGCCATTACCATGGAAACAGATAGCCTCCAACTTACTGGAGAATATTTGGCCACTCCAAAAGATCTCAACCTTACCGATTTCTTTTTCAAATACGGAGTCAGAATTAATCCCAATGTAGTACAAGATGTCTATTCAGCACCTTTGGTGTTGGCCACTGGAGACGGCCAGGAATCTCAATATGAACGTTACCCTTGGTTCTATACTCCGCTTACTGCAAGCGGTAGAGAGCATCCGATCACCACAAACATTGAGGCCGTTAAATTCCAATACGCCTCTGGCATTGACACCTTGGATAATGGTATAGACAAGACCATACTGCTGAGCAGTTCGCCTCTGTCTGCGCTGCGGGGTGTACCAAACTTGATTCGTCTAGAAGAAATTGAAGGATTTCTTAAAACCGTTGGTGAGGGTCCAGACCCGGCACGTTACAATGCTGGAGAGGTACCTATGGCGGTTTTGTTAGAAGGTGAATTTTCTTCAGTTTTTAAAAACAGACAGAAACCTTACAGCTATTCTGGGCATAAGGATGAAGGAGTTGCTTCTAAAATGGTTGTGGTTAGTGACGGCGATCTGATCAAGAATGAACTTCAAGGCAACAGACCTTTAGAATTGGGCTACGATCGTCTTACCGGAAACTTCTATGGCAACAAAGAATTCTTGCTCAATACGGTCAATTATCTCTTAGACGATAGCGGACTTATAAACATTCGATCCAAAGAAATTGCGCTCGCCTTTTTGGATCAACAAAAAATTACCCGAGACGCGACCCAGTGGCAGGCGCTAAACATCTTGTTACCATTGACTTTGCTGGGCCTCATTGGATTCGGTTACCGCTGGAGCAGACGCCGTAAATACGCCCGCTAGTTGTTAATAAATTAGTTTCCGCAATCGGCAGTGATGCGATATATTTGTAGTAGTAGCGAACACTTGTGATTCGCAGTCACACACGATATTCACAGCGGATGAAATTCATAGTATCAAGTACCTATTTACTCAAACAATTACAAGTATTGGGTGGTATTATCAATAACAACAATACCCTACCCATCTTAGATAACTTTTTGTTCGATTTGGACGGCAATTCCTTGACGGTATCTGCCTCAGATCTTGAAACCACTATCAGTGCCAAACTGGAAGTAGAGAGCAGTGAAAGCGGACAGGTTTGTATCCCTGCGCGTTTGCTTTTAGACACTTTAAAAACCTTTCCAGAGCAACCCTTGACCTTTACTGTAGAGGACAATAATACGGTAGAGATCAGCTCCAATCACGGGAAGTATGCTTTGGCCTATGCCGATGGTGCTGAGTTCCCATCTGCAATTGCCTTGAGCGATCCAAGTACTACAGAGATCATGGGTGATGTTTTAGCAACAGCCATCTCTAAAACGATCTTTGCAAGTGGAAACGATGATCTTCGCCCGGTAATGAGCGGTGTGTTCTTCCAATTTGCAACAGATAAATTGACCTTTGTTGCAACGGATGCGCACAAGCTCGTAAAATATGAGCGTGCTGATGTGGCTGCTGCCGCTGCTGCAGAGTTCATCATGCCTAAAAAACCATTGAATCTCTTAAAGAGCATCTTGGCAGGTAGCGAAGAGCAAGTGAAAGTAGAATACAATGAAGCCAATGCGAAGTTCAGCTTTGACAATACTACTTTGATCTGTCGTTTGATCGATGGGAAATACCCGAACTACGAAGCGGTAATTCCAAAGGAGAATCCAAACAAACTGACCATAGACCGCAACCAGTTCTTGAACTCGGTAAAACGTGTGTCTATCTTCAGCAACAAAACAACACACCAAATACGCTTAAAGATCGCAGGAGCAGAACTCAATATTTCTGCAGAGGATATCGATTACAGCAACAAAGCCGAAGAGCGCTTGACCTGTGACTATCAGGGAGACGATATGCAAATTGGCTTCAATTCCAGATTCTTAACAGAAATGCTGGGCAACCTAAACAGTACAGACGTTTCCTTGGAAATGTCGCTTCCAAACCGTGCAGGAATACTAACGCCTGTAGACGGCTTGGATGAGGGCGAGCAGGTAACCATGCTCGTCATGCCGGTTATGTTAAACAACTAACCATTTTCAGTGTTAATTAATAAAAGCCGCTTTTTAAGCGGCTTTTTATTTGATTGATGTTCAGTATGGTTTATTTGATGAATTGCAAGGTAAAAGGATATTCAAAGAATTCGTTATTGCTCGCCTTGATTCCTCCGATGATTGGTATGATCAAGGTTAAAAGGCCAATTCCTATAAGCATGAGTATTCCCAATCCGAACAAAAAGATGCAAGGAATAGCTACAATGGCTGCAATGAACATAGTGATTTGAAAGTTCAGGATCTGCTTTCCATGATCATCAATAGCTGTATCGCGTTCACGCTGAGACAGCCAAATAACTAGTGGCACAATGATCCCTCCAAGGCCTGAAACTAAATTCAGCAGCTGAGAAAGGTGCATGATCACTACTAATTGGTTGTTTGATTTAGTGTTGCTGTCGTTGATAACTTCCATGTTTTAAAATAAAGAGGCTAATACAAAGTATCCGAACAAGAATCCAAGGCCAAAGAGCAAAGCAACTATGGCAAGTTGTTTGATTTTTGAAGGATTATTTTCTATGGTCATTTGTGGTTTTTGCTTTATTAGTCGCGGCCCAATTAAAATGTTACAGCCAGCTTTGAGTCTAACTATAGTGCGAATTAGCTATTTTTGCGCTGTGATTCAACAAGAGACCATAGTAGCGCTAGCCACGCCTCCAGGAACTGGAGCCATTGCCGTGATTCGATTGTCTGGCCAAGAGGCCTTTGACATTGCTGACCAACTCTTTATCTCTATTCACAACAAACAACTCAAAGCGCAAAAAACACACACGGCCCATTTGGGACATATTGTGGCAGATGGACAAACAGTTGATGAAGTACTAGCTATCTTATATAAAGGACCTACCTCCTACACCGGAGAGGACGTGGTGGAGTTTTCTTGCCATGGATCGCCTTATATCCAACAACGCATCATTAACTTGGCTTTAGCCTCAGGCTGTCGAGCGGCCAAACCCGGGGAATTTACCCTTCGCGCTTTTATTAATGGGAAGATGGATCTCAGCCAAGCCGAGGCCGTTGCAGATCTTATTGCTTCGGACAGCGAAGCGGCACATCAAGTAGCCATGCAGCAAATGCGTGGTGGCTTTTCTGAAGAGATCAAAACCCTCCGTCAAGAATTGCTCAACTTTGCCTCGCTTATTGAATTGGAACTCGATTTTAGTGAGGAGGATGTGGAATTTGCCGATCGATCTGCCTTTGAGGCACTTTTAGAACGATTGCAAGCTGTCCTAAAACGCTTGGTGGATAGTTTTGCAATTGGGAATGTGATCAAACACGGAATCCCGGTAGCTATTGTTGGCGCGCCAAATGTAGGGAAGTCTACCCTACTCAACGCCCTGCTCAATGAGGAGCGCGCCATTGTCTCTGACATAGCCGGAACCACAAGAGATACCGTAGAGGATGAGATCAGTGTGGGCGGCTTGAACTTTAGATTCATTGATACAGCCGGAATCCGCAACACAGAAGATACCGTAGAACGCATCGGAATTGAAAAGACCTTTGAAAAGATAAACCAAGCGCAGGTGATCATTTATCTTTTGGAGGCCCAAGAAGTTCTGGCCCAACCGCAGGAGTTGATTCAGCAACTCAGATCCTTAAAAGAGAAACATCCGCAGAAACCTGTATTGGTAGTGGCCAATAAATTAGACCTGCTCGAAAGCTCGCAGCAATCAGAAGCAAACGAATTACTAGAACAGGCTGTAACCGACTTACCCCAAACCCAAAAGGTATTGATGTCTGCCAAAGCCAAAGAAGGCGTAGAAGCGCTGCAAGAAGGTCTGTTGGAGTTTGTGAATACCGGCGCGCTAAAGAACGATCAATCCATAGTGACCAACAGCCGCCACTATGACGCCCTGCTCAAAGCCTTGGAAGAGATCACCAAAGTACGGGAAGGTATGCAGGCCCAGCTCAGCGGTGACCTTTTAGCCATTGATATTAGACAGGCGCTCTATCATTTGGGAGAGATCACTGGAGAGATCACCAATGACGAGCTTTTAGGGAATATCTTCGCGAACTTCTGTATAGGCAAATAAAAAAGCCCCGCGTTAGCAGGGCTTTAGATGTTAGTTGAAAACAGAGAACAACTAACGCGTTAAGGATTAGTAAAACTTTTCAAAAACCTCATTTTTTAACTATCCTCCTAATCACCCAGCGCCCGTTAGATTTAAGCGCTACAAAATAGATGCCTTGTGATAATTGGCTCAGAACATCTGTTGTAAGGGTGTTTCCTATAAACTGCTGATTTTGATCATACAACACTTGGCCAACTAAATTGGTCACTTTAAGCCTCACCTCTTGGTTGCTCAAATCGGTTGCAGTAATATTCAATAGTCCATTACTTAGGGGGTTTGGATACATGCTGATCTGCTCAAGGGATTGATCTTGAGTGTTAAGGACCGGCTGCTCAAAACTCAGACTGAATCTTGAACTGGCCAATCCAGGACCAGCTTGAAAACTATAAATTGATTTACTCAAATTAATTACGGTATTGGTAAGGTGATCGGTCAAGAATACTTCCACACCTTCTATTTCAACTCCTTCTAGATGATCAATACTGATGGTAAAGGTCTCTAGACTTGGAATTTTACTCTCCATTCCCAATTCTATAATCATTTTAGGATTGAAGGCTTCTCTAGCTTGAATTGCCAATTGACTTTTATCTGCCAGGGTAGAGAATAAACTAATACTCGCATCCACACGCTGACTGTCATAACCCGCATCAAAACCTGTGGTGGTCTCGTTGAGGAAACCTACGAGAATCATACTTGAGTTGGAATAGTTTTGACTGTCCATACGGAGCCAAATTCTATTTTCCGAACTGAAGGACTTTAAGGTGGTGTTGTTGCCAGTCACTCTCAGGTCATTGGTAAACTCAAGGTCTGTCCCCGCTTCTGATTGTTGAGCGAGTATTCCAAAACCCTGACCCGATGCCATATACTGGGTGGGTGCAGTTCCTCCGTTATTGGCTGCAACACCTCCCGTGAGGTTGAATATAGAAATGTCGTCCATAGAATAATTCGACGGATTGAACCCAGGATTACTAGCATCTGGTGCCGTCAAATGTTCCCAGAAATACACTTCATTTATGGCATCGTTGGCCAGGATGAAAGCTTCTGTGTCTATTGCAGAGGCATAGGGATTACCTACAAGATTAAAGTTGTTTTCTGTTGCAGGACCGTTATAAACAACAGGTACAGTGATGTTTCCGCTGTTTAAAGTTCCTTGCGTATAGGTATGCGAATACGTCGCTGCTCCTGCCGCGGTACTCGGCTGTGGCAATACTAAGTAGCCTTGACCCACATTTAAATTGGAAGCTGGCCCTAGGTAATCGCCGTCATCATCTAAAAAGTTCAAACCAGTGATCGCAGGATCTGGATTCGGCGTAAAGAGCGCCGGGAAGATCTCTAAAACTCGGTGTGCTCCACTGTATACTCCTGTTCTAGACTCACCAGACATTGGTGAAGACAAGGCACTAAAGTCACGTACGTCTAGCGTTGGAGTAACCTTAACGACTTGGATAGTACCGTTATTTACGGTTTCTGCAGTTTCTGCAATTTGAACTACACTACCGGTATTTTCAATGACTAATGTTCCATTTACGTTAATGTTTCCACGCGCGCTTAGATAAGTATTGGCGCCAATGGTCAGCGTTGTAGATGCATTTACTGTACAAGTACAGGCATCAATACTAGCAATAGCTCCTGTATCGTAGTCTGCTGCAATGACAGCATTCTTAGTAATATCAGGCGTTCCGTTATCCCAACTTGCTCCCGTATAGGTAGTCACGTCAAGACCTGTACATACCGGGTTTACACTCAAAGTAACTGTAAGGGTGTTTAAAGTATCACCACAAGCGTTCTCTAAGGTGGCTCGGTATTGATAACCGTCATAACTGATCGGGACATTCTGCAATGATAGTGTTGTAGTAGTTGCTCCGGAATAGACCGAATCATCTGTGATATCCGTAAATGAGCCTCCTCCAGTGGTGTCAACACTCCATTGAATTGTGGCAAAATTGCTGGCTACAACCGTGAAATCGGTAGACGTATCCAATTCAATACTGGAATTATCAGGCTCTGTAGTTATAGTAATTGGATCACAGCAATTCAAAAGCTCCTCCATAGGTGTGATCCCACAACCTACCGTCTGTGTGAACAATCCCATCGTGTAAACAGCACCATCTATGTCCGTGGCAGAAAGCTCGTAATTACTCACCCCATTTGACAAAGCATAGTGCATTACCTGATCCGTATCAATCACGTGACCCAATTGGTGAGTATGTCCTAATTCGTGAAGGGCAACTGTTTTAAAGTCATACTGAAAAGTTCCAGGAGTTCCTGAGCCGTAATACCAGTTAGTATCATCATTCCAAACTATATCCAACTCATTAACAATGGCGCGGTTGGTGGTTGGGCATACTCCCAGATATCGGCTAGTCACTCGTCCGAGAACTCCAGAAGGAAGCTCGGCGCCGTTGTCAAAACGAACGATGTTGATGCCATCTGCTGCAGCTACATCTGTCGTCGTGGTGCTACCAATAACAAAGTTGATATTGGATTCACAACTCCACAAACTCAAGGCATCCTCAAAGAAAGGCTGAGCCGCACTAGAGTCAAAATCAGTGTGGTAGTTAAAGGTAAAGCCACCGCTGCCGTTATCTTCTTGCAACACGGCTGGATAATCTGTAGTGCCATCTGACGCATTGATGTGATTATAGGTAACCGTTAGCACAGAACTACTTGATGCCGATTCTGCTGTTGCATTGGTCACTGTGAAATTACCAGTACCCGCTAAATAAGGCACCTCAATTTGAATTTGTGTGTCTGACCAACTCACAATTTGAGAATCCAATGCGGTCTCCATAGTGACACCTCCGGAATTAGAGTCCGGAAAGCTCACCGATCCAATGGTAGCACCAAAGTTGGATCCGTTAATGGTCAATACAGTCTGAGTTCCCGCGCTCACCGTAGATGGTGAAAATGAGGAAATCACAGGAGTGGCTCGTGTACCAGACCCAACGCTGGCTTTTGTGGGGCGTGCTTCCATTTCAACGAAACTAGCACGGGCCGCACCCTCAACGTTGTCATACAAATTGTCAATACTGTTGTAAGTCTCAAAAACACCAGCAGCTTGGTCCGTAAACTTGTTGTATTTAATTAACCCTTGAGCAGCACCTACCAATTCATATAAGGTCCCAGAAACATCTAAGCTTCCGCTAAAGGGCTTCACAAAGAGCATCCCGACAGTACCGGGCTCCATTTTAGCCTCTGAGGAAGTAACCTGAATCTGATCATCAACGTGTCCCCCCATGGTCACTACTTTTATTTCAGTTTCAAGACTACCTCCCAGCGACTTAAATATTTTCACTGTGTGTACGGTATAAATGTTTAAACGGCCACTATCCCAAGAACCTTGGCTATTTAGAACAGTTCCTTCTACGATCTTTGTTGCCTCTGCTGCTCTATCGGTTAGTGAAACAGGGCTCATTAATGCTGAACATTCTTGTGAATTTACCGTAAAAGGTAAAACCAAAAGCAACAATGCGAGTAATCGAAATTTCATGTGGATTGGATTTGGGTTGATCTTAATTTCTATGGTTGTTTGGTCTATGAACTTCTTTTTTCAGAAGTCGTTCATTTCTTCAATTGTCTAATTTTCTCCTCTACCAATTGAAGCTCCTTAAAGTGTGCTTTCAAAAACTGCCGTTGTCTGGTCATCTCGGCAGCAATAGAACCGGTTGGGCTTGACTGCTTTGATTTAAACAATTTGTTTTTAAATAAAGAACACATTCGAATTTCTTCGTGGAATTAGTACAAGTCGAAAATAGAAAGCAATGCACCCTTAGCCAAATTTACATGGGGTGCAAAAGCGGGTGTAATATAACAATTTGCTGATTTACAGTGTGTTAATGTATTCGTCTAAAGAAGCCTCAGGGGTTAATCCTAACTTCTTTTTAATGCGGAAACGGGAAGATTTGACGGCTTCTAAAGAGGTATTTCTCAGGTTTGCCACTTCTTTCCGATTCAATCCGATGCGGATCAATGAACAAATCTCTACGTCGGTTTTGGTCAATTCTGGGTGTGCTGTTTTTAGCTTTTTAATGAATTCAAAATTGACCTGTTCAATATTCTGTTTGATAAGCATCAACTTAGTGTTGTCTGCTTTACTCGCTTTGAGATCTGCAATAATACTCTTGAGGGTAATCCCTTCATTCTCATTGGATAACTTTTGAAGATTCTCCGCAATGCGCTCTTTGGATTTTATGTATTGGATCGTCTCATTAAGCAAAACATTAATCTCTTCTGTTTTATTAGCGATCTTGTTGTTGAGCAGAATGTTTTGATAGGCCTGTTCTTTGATCTTTTGACGATTTCTAAAATAGATGATCAAACCGATCGCGAGAAAAGCGAGAGATAATAGGGCAATTAAGGAATTCCTTTTGTTCTCCACTAATTTCTTCTCGGACTCTAAGAGTTCAATTCTGGCATCTTGTTCAGAAAGTTCGTTTAAGCGTTTTTCATTTTCAAAAGCCGCCTGATAGTATAAAAAGGTGTTGTTCTTCTGAATTTCGTAAATGGAGTCTTTAATATGGGTATTGCGCTCAAGCAACTCAGCAACTTTACTAATTCTACCTTGTTCAGCATAAAGAGTAGCTAACTTATCCCGAGCCTGAATTTGCGCTTCAAATTGATTGGTTCCTTCAATGGCCGCTATCTCTTCCAAAGACGTTATCATAGCCAATTGATTTTCAAAGATTTCGTAATACGCTGCCTTCGCTGTGAGTATATCTATTTTAAGATATGGTGTGCTCCTGGCGGTCTCTAAGGAATCCAGTCTTGCGTACATTATTTTGGCCTGGGATAATTCCCCCATTCCACAAGCCAATAACAGTCTGTAGTTGGCCTTGAAACGATCATAATAAAATTTAGAATACGGATCAGTCACACTATCTTCTAATGCATCCATCGCATTCAAATAGCCGTTCATCTTTTCAAAGTTGCGCTTGCTGTAATAGGCTATAACGTTTTGCCCTAGTAATTGCAAATAAGACAAATTGTCCTCATTTGCCCGGGCTTTTTGAATAAGGCGTTCACGCTCCTGAATACTCTTATCAACAAATCCATTCTTTTTGTAGAGTGAGGTCAATTCTGCACCAACGAGTATGGCATATTGTTGATCCCCCAAGAGATCATAAAGTTGTTCAGCGCGTTCATAGTTTTGAATGGCTTGCAAAAAATCATTCACATCAGATAGCGCTTGACCCCCAAAGAAAAAGGCATCTGCAGCAAAAATTGAATCCCCGCTGGTCATAAAATGCTCCGCAGATTGTTGATAATCTGCAATTGCCTTTCAAAGCAAGTTTTTATCGTAATAGGCTGCTGCTCGCTTTAGTTTTAAATGCCCCAACGAGCTCGGCTCTTTAAAATAATCCTGCAGATTGAGCAAGGAATCTGCCAACAGCTCTGCTTTATCAGTAAGTCGCTGGTTGAGATAATATTGAATCAAAAAGCGCGACTTAGAAGTCAACAGATCATATTCCTTTAGTGCCGAAGCCTGTTGCAAGTATTGCTTTAAAAACACTTCTTGCTGAGGATCATTAGCCCGAACAAGCGCCCTTGTCAAGGCATCAAGCGTGGACAGCTTAATTTCGGGGTCAGAAGTGCTATTTAAAGCCGTCTTTAAGGAATCCACTTCCGATTGAGCGAACCCTAAGTGCTTGAATACCAAAGTGATACATGGGTGAACTAGCGACTTTAGCATTTCGGGCGAATTTACTTCGAAAATACGGAATTTTAAGCTCTAATACAGGGGTGCAAATGGGGTGCACTAAAAAAATGATCCCCAGACCATTTAGCCTGAGGACCATCTCAAATATTGTAGATAGAAAACCTAAGCTTCTCTAGTTACAGTTCTCTAATTCACTAGCGGCATCAGAATAACCGTTATCATAGGCCTTTTGGAAATACTCACACGCCCATTCCTTAGCCTCTTGGGTATCTCCAGATTTAAAGATCAATCCAGCAGCGTAATTAGAAAATCCATCGTTAGGGTCAACCTCCAAAGCTTTGGTAACATCGTCAATGCCAGCATCCACATCACCTTGCATTACCATATTGAGCAATCCGCGGTAGGCATAGGCTTCTGCCACATCTCCGTATTTTCTAAGGATGCCATTGATCTTGCTCATTGCTCCCTCATAATCGGCCTCTTCCAGCATAGCGCGCGCCTCGGCAATCTCGTCATCCAAAGAATTTGCACTGTTTCCTATTGGAGAAACTGGAGTTGCCGGCTTAACCCCACCTGATGATTTTTTGGTAATTGATGTAGAACGACCAGAATTTACCGGAATACCAGATATACCTTGGTCCGAGATCATTTTTTTGAACATTTCAAAATACTCCTTCAGTGGATTATAGGCCATTGCGATCCCGTTATCGGTAAAGGAACCTTCCTCAATGGTCTTTCCGTTTTGCTCCACCAGATAAACCATTTTCTCATCATTCACAGCAAACTGAGTGACAATCCCTTTGTCCTCATTGGTGTCTTCAATGATAAAAGCGTCAGAACCACCTTCAAAAGTAAGTGTAGCCCAAACATCGGTATCTGGACCTAAGGCAAATATTATGTTGTCAGATTCTTTGTTGTAAGCCAAAATAGGCCCTGTTGTGGCCTCTCCACCTTCATTCTTTGAGATGAAGATTCCGTTGTCAAATTGCTGAGCACCCCAACCGTTGCTGCAATCCCCGATAAAGCAATCTCTACTCGCGTCAGCCTCTAAGTAATCTTCTTGGGCGAGATCATCGTCTGAATTTACAGGAAAATGCACCCCACCTTCTGTAGGAGCTATAAAGTAGCGATCACTCAAGGGACTCGTATTGAAGTACAAGGCAGTGGTTAATTTTACATCGTCAATAATAATACCCAAACCAGTCAAGGTGCCTGCAACGAACTCACCGTAGATTGCAGTTTCACCGTCCGCGGTTACTAATATACCCAGGCCGTTGAACTCACCGTCCTCAAATCCACCATAATAAGTTCCGGTGTCGTTAGTGGTAACTCCAAAACCATTTTGGCAATCTCCTTCTAGGCATTGGGCGATTCCCATTAAAGGAATCATGAAAAATACAGTAATTAAAGCTTTCATGTGGAATAATTATTTGCCCAAATATAAA
Organism: Gilvibacter sp.; assembly: GCF_013214815.1. Classification (GTDB taxonomy): domain Bacteria; phylum Bacteroidota; class Bacteroidia; order Flavobacteriales; family Flavobacteriaceae; genus Gilvibacter. Next base: position 5,640 of record NZ_JABSPU010000031.1, on the reverse strand, counting down.
AGAACCGACCCTTTTAGTGTATAGGGCAATTGTCGTATAATAGTTTTAATAGTTTACTCGGATTTGGTTCCTTTTGCTGCACTGATGTACTTTCCTACCACTACAGCGGTAATGATCACTAGATAAAATTGACCCGTCAACCCTACTAAGATCACTGATTTTTGAGCTAGCGCACTTACAGGTAACATATCGCCATAGCCTACAGTCATCAAGGTGATATAGCTAAAATACATCAAGGGTTCAATAAGTTCTCGGCCACTGCTAATGGCTTCATTCATCATAGCTCCTTGAAATGATCCAGGATTTAGCCACTCGATCAAAACAAAAATAAAACAGCCAATCAGTCCTAAAGAGATATAGCCGCTAACCAGCCCATAAATGACATTTTTATTGACTTGTTTGGCCAACCAAACTTGCCTGATTATCTCTAATGCGACCAAGGTGTAAAAAATAAAGTAACACCCAATGCGGACGATCTTTAAATTGGCAGAATCGATATTGAATAAAGAATCCACTCCGAAAAGCCCACTGCTAATCAGCAATAAAATAACAAACAACCAAAAGTATCGGCCCTTTCGGGAAACCAAGACCAAGCCTGTCACTAAGTTGATCATTAACAGCAGCGGTGCCACAAAGGCGTCAAAAGGCTGTCGTGGAATGATCAACGAGCCAAACAAAATGGCTACTTGAGAGAACAAGAACAGTTCAAAACGAATGTTGTATAAACGATCGATCATTACTCTTCTGCCAAAGCGCGGTTAAAGGTGTAATTCTTGTAATTGATTCGATAAACAACACTGTAGAAGGTTGGAATGAAGATCAATGTGATCACCGTACCAAAGAGCAGTCCGATCATAATACTCACGGCCATTCCTTCCCACATCTCTCCTCCACTCAAATAGAGTGGAATCAAACCGAGCACAGTGGTAAATGTAGCCAGAAGAATAGGGCGGAATCGTTGCAGACAAGCTACAATGACCGCTTCGGGTTCTTCTCGTTTCAAGACATTTTGCTCCACTTCCATCCTATCGATGAGTACAATTGCATTGTTGATCACAATACCCGCAAGAGAAATCACACCTAAGAAAGGCATAAATCCAAAGGGTTCTTGGAACAACAACAGACCAACCACAACTCCTATAATTGCTAGTGGAATGGTCAAACAAACCATAACCATCTTTCTAAACGAATTGAATTGAATGATCAAAAGCAAGACTATGATAAAACCAGACAGCGGTAAATACTTTACTACTGCTCCCATGTTCTCTGCCGTATTTTCTGCATCACCTCCATATTTATAGGAATAATCGGCACCCCACTCTTCTTGCTGTCCGTCAAGCCAAGGGGTGAGTTCCCTATTGATTTGAGAAGCATTAGCTCCTTCCTTTAATTCACTGGATACGATTACCGTTCTGTAAATATCCAGACGTTTGATCTTGCTGTATTGCCATTTGGGAACGATACTCGCTACTTGAGAGAGCGGAACGCTCTTCCCTGTGGACTGGGAATAAACATTTAAGGTCTCCAGAGCTTCTAAGGTTTGCTGTTGACTGCCTAAACTGCGCATCACAATAGGAATGGACTTATCATCTTCACGATACTCACCCGCCTGAAAACCATCTAAAACAGTTTGCAAGGAGGTCGCAATATCTTGATTGGAAATTCCTGCGGTCTGACTCCGCGCTTGATCAATCTTGATCTCAAACTTTTTACTCTTAGGTCCCCAATCGTCTTTGACGTTCTTGGTTCCGTTAATTCCGCTGAGTTTGGATTTGATCTGATCTGCAATAGTGGCCAAAACATCAGGGTCTGGTCCAGAGACCTTAACCTCTATCGGAGTCCCTCCACCACCAGATCCCAAAGCACCTACTTTGATATCCGCATTAGGGAAATTGGCAAAACAATAGGCATCTAAGCGCGCAATCATTTCATTGTTGACCTCAAAACTTGAAGTGTTGACCAATAAGTGTGCATAGCTGGAATTGGCCTCGTCTGGAGAGTAACCCAAATCATAAGATTCAGGACCTTCCCCGATATAGGCAGACCAATCAACAATACCGTTTGCCCGCTGGGCACTGACTTGCAGAGAATCTTGCATAAAATCTTCGATACCCTGAACCACATCTGATGTGGATTCAATTCGGGTTCCCAAAGGCAGATTCACATCTACTGTGATCATATTTCTATCGCTATCTGGGAAGAATACAAAGAGTACTTTAGTGAAACCGTAAAGCGATAAAAAGAAGGCAACAAAAATGCCTAATAAGACCATATACTTCTTAGACAGCGCTACCAGAATCAGATCTAAATAATAGCCTTTAAGCTTGCGAATCACACGGTCAATAACGCTTTCCTTCTTTTCTGCGTTTTTATTCATCTTTAAAAACAAGTAACAGAACAAGGTGATCACCGTTAAGGCCATGATCCAGGAAGAAAGCAATGCTAAAGAGATCACCACAAAAATAGGCCCCACAATATCTCCCATAGTCGATTCCGCCAAATAGAAAGACAAGAAGGCTGCAGAAGTGGTTAAAGTTGATATCAGCAAAGGAACAAAGAGCTCCGAACAGGCTTCTATGGCCGCTTGTTTCTTTTCTACGCCCTGTTCCATTTTAACCATTATGGTCTCTGCCACTACAATGGCATTGTCTACCATCATTCCTAAAGCCATGATCAATGCGGCTAAAGTCACCTGGTTGAGTCCCATGCCAATAACGCCCATGAGCATCAAAGTCATGACCACTACAATAGGGATCAAACTCGCAATAATAGCTCCGGAGCGCAATCCTAGGAATACCAGCATTACAATAAGTACAATAGATACCGACTGGAGCAGGTTTACCACAAAATCGCTGATCTTGACATCGATATAGGTGTCCAAAGAAGCCAAACGTTGGATTTCCAGCCCCACGGGCAATTTCTGGCGCCATTTGGCCATTACCTTATCCACGTCCGTCCCCAATTGGATCACATTTGATCCTTCTTTAAGGCTGACGTGCATGGAGATGGCGTCGCGTCCGTTTACGCGTACCCTTTGTTTTGGTGGATCGATATAACCGCGCGTGACCTTGGTAATATCGCCAAGCGGAACCAATTGATTGCCTGAACTACCCACTGGAATCAAGGTCTCCCGAATATCTTCTATGGAATTAAAATTCCCTGTGGGTTCTAAGATGATCCGCTCTTCATTCAAGTTGATCTGCCCTCCACTACTGAGTATGTTTGTGGATTGGATGATCTGCTGCAGTTTACTGGATGAAAGCCCGTATTCCTTAAGCTTAGCGTTGTCAAACTCTACAAAAACACGCTCTTCTTGCTCTCCCCCTACCTCTACTTTAGCTGCATCGGGAAGTTTAATAAGATCGTCTTTGATATCATCGATATACTCTTTCATCTCTGCGTAAGAGAATCCGTCTGAGGTGATCCCAACCACAAGGCCGAAGACTTCTCCAATACCATCATCTTTTAAGTCTGGTTTTACCCCAGAGGGTAAGCCTTGTAAAGAGTTCAGTTTTCTGCGCAGACGATCCCACACCGCCTGCATCTGCTCTGGCGGAACCTCATCCTTTAAAGTAACTTGCACTACGGAAAGCTCTGTTCTGGAGGTAGAGGACACTTCTTTGAGTTCCGGGAGTTCTTGGGCTACCTTTTCAATTTTGTCGGTCACCAATAATTCTACACGCTCTGGTGAGGCTCCTGAGAAAAATGAAACTACAGATGCCACTCGAACCGTATATGGAGGCATACTGTCTCTAGGTAGGGATTGATACATCACTATCCCCATTAGCATTATAGTAGCCAGGACCGTAAAGGTGATTCGGTTCTTATTGATCGAAAATTGAGTAATGTTCATGCCGTATCGATTGAATTAAGAACCTATTGAATTGTTACTTCCTGTCCGTCTAACAAGGTTTGTAGCCCTGCTGTAGCGATCTTCTCTCCAGGCTTGAGACCATCAATGATCTGAAAACCAGCTGAGCTTAAATCTCCTACTGTTACACGGCTTTTCTTGACCACCGTTTTATCCGCTTCTTGGGTAATCACAAAGACAAATCGGCCTTCGCTGTCCTCTCCCACTGCCTGAGCCGGTACACGGATCATCATATCTTTTGCAGAATCTTCTCCCAAGGCAAAGGTCACATTGGCTGCCATCCCTGATTTAACATCATCACTGACACGGTCTAAAGTGACCATGGCCGGATAGGTAGAAGTATTGAGATCTACTGCCGGCGAGAGCTCGGTCACGAATCCTTTGAAGCTCTGCCCCTCCAAAGAAGAGAAGTTGACATCTACGGGCATATTCAAGGAAACATTATTGATAATGCTCTCAGGTAAGCCCAAGGAGATCTCCATCTCCACCCCAGCATTGAGCACAGCAATGGCTTGGCCTGCTTGAATATTCTCATCTACTTCTGCGGAAACTGCCGTGATCACACCATCTTCTGGCGCATATAGGAAACCGTATCGTACCTGTTCGCGCTGAATAGACACCTCGCGCTTGGCAGACTCATAACTCTGCTGAGCGGTCTTATACGAGTTTTTTGCAGATTCAAAATCCGTTAAGGAGGCACTGCCTTTCTCATAGAGCACGCGGATACGATCTAAGGCCAATTTGGCCGTATTCATTTGAGACTCGGCACTGTTTACGGAGGTTATTGCACGCTCTAGGCTTAATCTCGCTGAAACATTGTCCAATTTGGCTAAAAGTTGATTTTTCTTAACCTTCTGACCTAGTTTTACATCTAACTGCACCAAAACTCCAGAGCTTCTAAAACTCAAGTTGATCACCTTTTCACTTTTGGCTGTTCCACTAAAGACGCGCTCGGTAGCTGAACCCGCAGTGGCTACCTCGGTATATTTCACCGGTCTTGGATCGGCCTCTTTGACTTCTTCTTCAGAGCCGCAGGACATTAATAAGGTCGTGCATACAAGGGCTAGTAAGCTGTATCGCAAATACTGTAGTTTCATCATTGCTGTTTTTTTGGATTGGGCTTGATTAGTCATTGGCATTCATATATTCCAGGAATCGTTGCTGAAAAGCATTGTTCTCTTCCTCAGTGTGTAACAAAAAGTTATAGGAGATAAAGCGCTCCAATTGGATGGCTGTCAAAAGGAAATTATAGGTGGCACTGGCCTGAGCCAATTGCGTTTGCAAATAATTGTTTTGCGCATCGATCAGCTGAATGATACTCACAGCACCTTCTGAATAAGAGGTTTGGACCAGGTCTAAAGACTCTTCCGCAGCTGCTACCGATACTTCTGCCAGGCGGATGTTGGCAATCTGATTGATCAAATTCAAAACACCTATACTCACATTGGTTTCAATGGCCAGTTCAGTGTTGGCGGTATTGACTTCCAACTGTTCTTTCTGAATTAGCGCGGTCTGTCTGTCGATATTATTTCTAAAACCGTCCAAAATAGGCACCGAGACATTCACGCCCACATTGTAATTGTCTGATGGATCTGGATCGATACTCCCGACACCCCATTGGTTGAAATTCTGATTGAAATTGGCTTGCAGGGCCACTGTTGGAATGAACCTGCCATATGCGTTCAGATCGATGGTGCGGTCTACCGCCTTAATGTTAAAAGCTAAGGATTCCAACTCTGGAGAGTTTTGCTTAGCTTCCTCAATGAGGA
>NZ_JABSPU010000030.1 GCF_013214815.1 Gilvibacter sp. | reverse complement strand
CCTGCAATCGTTCAAGGATTATTCTCAAAAATGACCGCAAATCCGCCGTCTGAAAACCTTCAAAATGGATGGAATGTAATTACAGCTGGTCTCGGAGAATATGGAACAGAATACTTTTTAAGAGCTTATGTTACTAAAATCGGTTATGGTGCCAATCAGTCTTTAGATGCTATTTACCCTAATTCTGCAGTTGATTCTGATGGTAATACGTATAATGGATCAAATAAATATGTGTTACATTTTGATGCTGATCATATGCCACCTGTAAATGGATTTTGGTCTTTAACAATGTATGATAAAAAAGGCTTTTTGGTAGATAATGCTATTGACCGCTATAATCTAGGTGGTATGAAAGCGTTGACCTACAATGAAGATGGTTCCTTAGATATATTTATACAAGCGGAAGAACCTGAACATTTAAAAACAAACTGGTTACCGAGTCCACAAGCTGGAGAAGAATTTGAATTAACCTTTAGAATGTATTACCCAAAAGAAAGTGTTTTAAACAGGTCTTATAAGATGCCTGGAGTACAAAAAGTAAACTAAAACTGTTAGGCATGAGATACCAAAAGCAAACATATGCAATAATATTCTTCTTATTTGTAACAGTTCCTGTAATCTCTCAAGAAACTGTTACTATTACCGAAGAGAAGAAAACAACTATTCAGTTACCAGATGATTATACAAAAACACTAGGGTTATATATATTTCCTACTAAAAATCAAGATAGTATACAACAAGAACAAGATTTTAAGGAATGTTACAAATGGGCTTATGAACAAACAAAATATGACCCTTTACATCCCACAAGGGTCGAAGTAAATAAAGCTGAAAGAGAGAAGGGAGGTGCTGTTAAAGGTGCTATTAGAGGGGCAGCTTCAGGAGCTGTTGTAGGAGCGGTAGCCGGCGATACGGGAGATGGTGCTGCTATTGGAGCAGTGGCAGGAGCAATTAGAGGTAGAAGGGCATCTCGAATAGCGCAAAATCAGGAAAATGAGAAAAATGCAAAAACTAGTAAAGCTTTAGAAGCTGAAATGAAAACTAATTTTGTTAATGCTTTTTCTGCCTGTTTAAAGGCAAAAGATTATAGTGTTAATTAACAAATATGAGAATTTTAATCATTGTTTTACTTTTATTAACCTCTGCGAATCTTTCATTTTCTCAAGAAATAGAAAATACAAGCGAGAAATCAATGGACATAAAGGTGGTGCCTTATGTAAGTTATAATAGGACTTATGAATTTATGTTTGGTGCAGTTCCTATGGCTATGTATAAATTTGATAAAAAAGACACGATTTCTCCTCCCTCCATATCAGGACTCATGGGGATTTATACCACAAATAAAACATGGTTTGCATTGATGTTTTCTAAGTTATATATCAATGAAGATCGCTGGAGAATGACAATTGCAGCAGGTCTCGGTAATGCAAATTCACAATTTCTTAGTGGTGGTACCACGTCAAATTTCATCGATTATCAAACTGGAGCTGACTTTTTTAAACTGGAAGTACAGCGAAAGATTGGCAAAGGGCTTTATTTAGGTGGAAATTATATGTTTACAAAATTCAATAATGAGTTTGCTTTTGATACGCCAGTGACCGAAGAGATTACACTCAATGGTTTAGGTTTTGTAATGCTACGTGATAAGCGCAATAATGTTTATTATCCGACCAAAGGGTCTGAATTCAATTTCGATTACACACTATATGCTGAGTTTATGGGCAATGATGAAGAATCAAGCAAAATCGAATTACAATATAATTATTTTATAAAGAGTAAACGGCCTCAAGACGTTATTGCCCTTAGAGGCTATGGAGCATTCGGTCTCGGTGAAGTACCCTTTAATAATCTCATCGTAGTTGAAGGGACCGACCTAAGAGGCTATTCCCAGGGTGAATATAGAGGAAAGCAGCTTGTCGCTCTGCAAGGTGAGTATAGATATAATTTTAAAACAACTATGGGCTTAGTTGGTTTCGCGGGTTTAGGTGCTGTCTACGGCTCCAATATTGATTCAAATGATGGTAAAATTTTACCAAGTATAGGTGTAGGCTATCGGTATATGGCTTTTCCTGAAAACAAAATGAATGTGGGCCTAGACATCGCTGCAGGTAAAGATGATTGGGGTGTTTATTTTAGAATAGGTGAAGCTTTTTAAATAATCAGCGAAAAATTAAATTTGAGATAACTTAAATAATTATAAGAAATATACTTTTTATTACAATTCTTACATTGTTCGTTTCTTGTTCAAGTAGTGATGATAACAATGACAGATTGGTGTATGATATTTCGTATACGGTAACTGCTTCTAATGGTGCAACTATAAATAAGGTGGAATATAGAGATAATCAAGGCGACCTTATTGAACTAACCGATGTTACTTCACCTTGGACCATAAGCCTTAATGTTAGAGCAGGACTTGGATTGGAGGCTGCAGCTTATGGAGACATTCCTTATCAAGGCTCTTTGAGTATAACCGCAACTTGGACACCTGAAGGAGGTTCAACTCAATCAGAAACAGAATCATTGCCGAATGACACTCCTAATTCTACTATTAATAATGGTAAAGTAGAAATACCAGGTAGAACATTACCAGACATCAATGAGTACAACCGCCAAATAGATGGAATCATAACCACTTTAAGCGATTTTTAAGGTTGTTACATCTCTTCTAGCATTTGTTACAATAGCACCATCCACCGGGCGTAAGAGGACTTAGTTTTACATCGAAATCAAAAATCGATTGCTAATACAAAGACCTTATCCATGAAACGTATTTTATTTTTACTCACGACTTTAATCACCGCCACAGGTTTCGCACAAGACAATTATAGCACGCTTTATCCCGCCAATGAAGGCCAACCTTGGTTATCCATCAAATGGACAAACGAGGCCGCTTGCAGACCATTTTGGAGTACACCACCTCAGAGGTTACTGATGACGGCATGACCATTGCCTTAGAGGTTAAAGACAAGCGCAATCGTTATCTAACGGACAGCTCCTTTAAAGCAATTTGTGAAGGCGGAGTGACGCGCTTGGATGCTGCTAGTTTAGTATCTTCTCAATTGCAGCGTTATGAAGGAATGGAGTATTCTATAAGCGGAGACGATCTGTTCTTTCCCAATGCCTTAGAAGTAGGAGAGACCCCGCCCGATGCTTCCGTAGAGATGCGCGTAGATGCTGGAGTCATGGCAATCACAACAACAATTTCTATGATCGACCGCAAGGTCATCGCCTTAGAAAATATCACCACGCCAGCGGGAACGTTTGAATGCTATTTGGTAACTTATTCCAACAGGGTCTCTGTAAGTGGAATGGCTCAAAACCTGACCTGCAAACAATGGATTTCTCGAGGCGTAGGAATGGTCAAAGAAGAGTCGTATAAAGCCAACGGCAACCTATTGACGCAAAGCGTGCTGCACGAGATTCGCTAGGCCTATCGACCGTTACTTTTTAGATTCAGCTCGTTGTAATGATGTGTTGCGAGATATTCCTGTCTAAGACTTTCCAAGTATTTCTTTAGAACTTCATGCTGCTTGTGACTGATGTTCAGGACATCTTTGAGGGCTGCATCACGCACGGAAATGATAATGTACCATTGGCCACTGCGGGAGGAATGAAAGTCTTCCAAAACAGGTGTGGAACCGTCGTTCTCCAATTTAGTGTCTACCAAGATCGGGATCAGATTGATAGTTTTTGTAGTGCGTTCACATTCGTAGAAGCTCAGGTATAGTTTTTCACCATCGAGTTCAAAGGGTACATTGTATTCCACCTCCGTATAGGCCAGATCGTATTTGCTATTCACATAGCTGTAAAACTCGTTGGCGTCTTTGGGATCTTCAAAAGCAAAACCATAGCCTTGCGGCAACTCCTTGGAGAATTTCTTGGTCTCCACAATTTTGTGAGTTTCTATTTTGGGCGCGATCCGGGTTGGAATGCAGCTGTATAGGGTTAAGATTAGTAGTGCGAGGGTGGCGGTCTTCATAGTTTTTCTTTGCTTGCAGTTTAAGCAAAAGTCGCGCCAAAGTGCAAAGAATGTCTTAACTTTCTTAGCATTCTAAGCACATCAAAGAAACTTCTATGAAAAAGGTTATGTACTGCAGTTTATTTTTGCTGATGAGTTGCGCTCCGTTGTTCGCACAAAGTCAAGACAATGCATTTGTTCGGGATTATGTGGAACGTCTGGAAAACTCTAAAAAGTACCTCTTGCTGGTGGCTGAGCAAATGCCAGAAGCGCAGTATAATTTCAAACCTACCCCAGAGTCCTTAAGCTTTGCTGAGAATCTGATGCACATCGGTTTTGCCATGGATTGGCACAGTCAGTCTTTGTTGGGAGGCCGAGAAGCCAGAACCTGGGCGACCGATACGGTTTTCAAGGTTGCAGATAAAAGCAAGGCAGAGATGATCGCTTTAATCGATAAGACCTTTGAGCAAGCCCTATCACTGCTCCGAGGGTTTGATGTAAAACAACTGGAAGATCGTTTGGACTATTTTGGACTAGACCGAACCAAGCGGCAGATCTTTATGCTTTTGGCAGATCACATTACCCACCACCGTGGACAGATGTTGGTTTCTTTACGATTAAACGGGATAGTGCCTCCACGGTACGTCTTGTATCAATAAACACAACTAATGTTTTGTTTAACATATTTTGATTAACTTTAAACAAAATATGTTCAAGCTTGAATAAACTCTACTCGTTTTTCTTATCGGAATCGGCCAAGATTCGCATTGAGCGTTTCATACTCTATGTGGCGTTTATGGGATTCTTTGCGCATTTGGCCTTGATCTATTTGAATAAGTGGGGTTGGATATCGCTATTTGCAGACTCAGAACTTTTAGAAAATCCAATATCTGCAGTATACACGCCTTTTTCCTTCATTTTGGTTTACGAGGTGTATTTACTGATCTACTACCTGCCAAAATCGTTCACTACCTATATTACCAAACAGTATCAGATCATTACCCTAATTATTATCCGCAAGCTGTTCAAAGACCTGTCCGCGCTGGAACTCAGTACCGATTGGTTTGAAATAAAGGGCGATCTGCAATTTACCTATGACCTTCTGGCGTCGCTGATCTTGTTTTACTTGATCTATCAATTTCAAAAACAGGGAAAACGCATCCCAAGCCGGTCAAGGGTACCCAAGGAAAAGACAGACCGTTTCATTGCTCGTAAAAAGCTCATTGCAACATTTTTGGTTCCCTTGTTCTGTTTATTAGCAGTGGTCACTTTAGTGAATTGGTTGGGAGCCGTCTCCTTTGACAGCGCTTCTATGCCGGCCTTGAGCAGCATTAATAGCCTCTTTTTTGACGAATTCTTTACCCTGCTGATCTTGGTTGATGTAGTACTGCTGTTGATCTCTTTATTTTATACTGATGAGTTCCACAAGATCATTCGCAATTCAGGCTTTGTGGTTTCCACCATTTTGATACGAATGTCCTTTGGAGTCAGTGGTTTGATTAGCACAGTTTTGATTGTTGTCGCTGTATTATTTGGTCTGATGATCATCCTTACCCACAATAAATATGAGAAAGATAAAGATGTAAAAACTCCAGGCCTGGGATTTGGCTCGATCACCAACAGCGAATAATATTAAACTTCTATGATGAAAGCCTTGAGATCAAAAATTATCACAATTATCTCGTTAAGCCTGTTTGGGATCATTCAGGCTCAAGAAACTGATTTCTTGACTGTGTATAAAAGTGAAGGTATTCAAATCCAAGGCTATTTGCAGTTTGGAGTCAATGCCGTGGCAGAGACCAATCTCTTCTGGAATTTGGCTGATGTCCCAGAACTGGACTATAACTCAGACACTCAATGGTTGGAAAGCTATGCTAAGCCAGGCCTTGGATTTACAGTCCCTGTGGGCAAGTCTAAGTTTTACGGCCGTGTGTCTGCGGTTTGGTCGTCTACCTTAGGCACAGATGCTTTTGATGAAGGGATACGGGTAGATTCACGCTGGAGGAATCTCATGTGGGTTACTTGTTTGCAATAAACGAGCACAGCTCTTTGGATCTATCCGTCGGTGGCCGGGAGTTAAAGCTCGGAACTGGAATGCTCATTGCCAATGGAGGGGTGAGTGGTTTTGAACGCGCAAGGCTTGGGAGATGGCTGCTATAGGGCATTACAACAATAAAAACTTCAATGCACGAGCATTCTATTTGGATCCTAACGAACTACCATCCAACGACACCAAAAATGAAATTATAGGTTTTGATGCCAATTGGACGGCCTCCCCCAATAAATTTTTTGGCCTCAGTTATTTGAATGTGATTCGTTCTGAGGCGCCTTATCCACAAGCGGCTCCTGGAGGCGATGGCCCGCCAGAGATCATTGCTGGAGGTCGTGAAGATTTGAACGCGCTCAGTTTTTACGGAAAGACTTATCCGTTTAAAGGGAAGCTAAAAGACCTTTTTACAGCCTTAGATTTTGCCTATCAGTGGAACCAACGCTTAGATCTGAACGCTTGGGGCGGTCGTGCGCAATTGGGCTATGACTTTAAAAAGCTAAAATGGAGCCCAACGCTTATGGCCACCTACCAGATCTTTTCTGGAGATGATCCCGACACGCCAGGGCTGGAACGCTTTGACCCGCTTTACTATGAAGGTTCGCCCAGCGCCTGGTCTACAGGTTCTAAATCCTCTATGGTATTTATCAATTCCAACCTGAGGTCCTTTATGCTAAGCCTGAGCGTGATGCCGAGCCAGAAAGACATTCTTACCCTGCGTTATGCAAATATTGCAGCACAACAGCTCAGAAGTCCTATTCAGTTTGGGCAGGCCGCCCGTGTGGAATTCTCAGACGGAATTCCAACGGTAGTTTCTGGGGTGACTGAGGCGAATTTGGCCAATGATATCTTTTTAGAATACAACCGTGTGGTAAACCGTAATCTATTTGTCAATGCTGGATTTGCTTTTTCCTTTGCGGGAGATGGTATCAACAATATTGTGGGAGAGACATCCCTATGGAGCGGGGCTTTTGTCAATGTTGTATTCAATTATTAAGCGGAACATTTTGTAACTTACAGATCTGAAGGAATCGGACTAAATAACACAGGAACAAATGAAGAATAACTACTTATATGCGCTGCTCTTTTTTAGCCTGCTGATGGGTTGTAAAACAGATCAGCCTACAGATTCAGAACAGGCTACGGCTACGATGTACTTTGGAGGAGAGATCCTCACCATGGTCGGGGATACACCCCAATACGCAGAAGCTTTAGTGGAACGCGACGGAGAGATCGTTTTTGTTGGCAAGAGTGCAGAAGCCATGCAGGCTGCAGGGAAAGGACATAAAATGGTTGACCTGCAAGGCAAAACCATGGTCCCGGGCTTAATTGACGGTCATGCGCATTTTACGAGCTTTTCGGCTCAGGCCATAGGCGCGCAGTTATTGCCTTCACCAGACGGTCGTGCAGATGATATTCCAACTATAATCGAAGTGCTCAAGGCTTGGAATACTCCAGAGAATCGGGAGCTTACGGGTTGGATTTTCGGAACTGGTTTTGATGATTCTGTCATTGCCGAGAAACGCTTCCCCACCAAACACGATCTGGACCAAGTGACCACGGAGTTCCCAATTATGATCATTCATATCTCCGGGCACTTTGCGGTGGTGAATTCTAAAGGATTAGAATTGTTAGGTATCACTGCCGATACGCCAGATCCAGAAGGAGGGATCATCAGAAGAGAGCCAAACTCGCAAGAGCCCAATGGGGTATTGGAGGAGTTGGCTGCCATCCCTAATATGTTCGCCTCCATGATGCCTAAAAGCGCGGAGAGCAGTATGCGCTTTTTTGAAGCGGGTCAAGAAATGGCGCTTTCATACGGATATACTACCGCTCAAGACGGTCGCTCTATGGACCTGTCTCAAATGACCGCAATGGCCGAACAACAGAAACTGAAGTTGGATGTGGTGAGCTATGTGGATTATTCGGTGACAGACAAATACATGGATACCCCTTGGAACAGCAAGTCTTATATAAATCACTTTAGAATTGGCGGGATGAAGCTGACCTTGGACGGTTCTCCACAAGGTAGAACAGCTTGGCGAACCCAACCCTATTTAATCCCGCCAGATGGCGCAGCCGCTGATTATGCGGGATATCCGGCCATCCCGAATGATGAGGACGTTACAGCTATTTATGAGAAGGCCTTTCAGAACAATTGGCAAACCCTCACCCACGGAAACGGAGATGCCGCCATGGATCAAATGATCAGAACCTTAAAGCCCTTGGCGGAGAAGTACGGCAATGAAGACCGTCGGTTTGTGCTTATCCATGGGCAGTATATCCGCATGGATCAATTGGATGATTTTAAAGAGCTTGACGTTGTTTTGAGCTTATTTCCCTTGCACACGTATTATTGGGGTGATTGGCACCGACAGCTCATTGGACAAGAATTGGGGGATAAGATTAGCCCAACCCGATCTGCTTTAAACAAAGGCTTAGATATAACCATTCACACTGACGCTCCCGTGGCGCTACCAAACCTCATGCGCGTTATTTGGACCGCAGTGAGCAGAACCAGTCGCTCTGGAGCAGATATAGGCGCAGACGAGCGTTTAACACCTTATGAAGCGCTTCAGGCTATTACCATTTGGAGTGCGTATCAGCATTTTGAAGAAGACACCAAAGGAACGCTAGAGGTAGGGAAGATGGCAGATCTAGTCGTCTTAGATGCAAACCCGCTAACCGTTCCGACGGACGATATAAAAGACATTCAGGTGCTAAAAACGATCAAAGAAGGAGAACTCGTTTTTGATCGGCAATAACTAATCATCAACCTGAAAATGAGAACCCTCAGCGAAAGCCGAGGGTTTTTTCATTTGATGTTTTGCTTTTTTCTAATATCGTCTCGTATTAACACCGAAGATTGTACAGCACTCCTAGATGGGCATTTAGATGAAGGGATAAATGCTCTATATTTATAACAGAAAAGTGCGCTATGCCATCCAATAAAGCTTTATTCCTTTTAACGTTTCTTCTTTTTTTTACAAGTCATATCCTTTCACAAACCTTGGAGGAGGCATTCGCAGATATTGCTGCCAGTAATGATATGATGGGAGGATCGCTGGTTGTTTATTGTGAAGATGGAATAATTGCAGAAGTAACTGTAGGTATGGCGGATTTTGCTCGAGGTATCCCGATCACTATAGACACCAAATATCGCATCGCGAGCATTTCTAAGACAGTAACGGCAATAGCTGTGATGCAATTGGTGGAGCAAGGACTGCTTAGCCTCGACGATTCGCTAAGTAGTGTTTTAGGGTACTCGGTGGTCAATCCTTTTTTCCCGGATTCGGTCATTACCATTGATATGCTGCTCTCCCACAGATCATCAATTATTGATGGCAGTACCTATGCAGATTTCTTAGGCGCCACGGTCAATGATAATCCTATTCCCAGCCTCAGTGAGCTGCTTACTCCTACAGGAGGCTACTACAGCAGTAGTCAGTTCAACACTATTGAACCCGGAACTTACTTTAACTATTCCAACGTCAATTTTGTGATCTTAGGAACTGTGGTGGAACAAATTAGCGGACTGAGATTTGATGCTTATGTGAAGCAGTTCATCAGTGATCCTTTAGAACTAGATGCTTCCTTTAATGTGAACGACCTACTGAATATTGATCAAGTAGCGGTACTGTATAGAAAACCCGGAGGGGTATGGACTCCTCAACAAGACAATTTTTTGGGAGTACAACCTGAGTTTACCAATCTTGAAGGATATATTCCAGGCACCAACGGAGGACGATTTGGTCCTCAGGGCGGATTTCGTTCTTCTGCTAAAGACTTGGCAAAGTTGTTTTTACTGCTCATGAATCAAGGCAGTTTTGAAGGTGTGACGCTCTTGTCTCCAGAATCTTGTGAAGCTTTGTTGGCAGAACAGTGGACTTTTGATGGAAGCAATGGAAATACACTTGGCGGTTTATTTTTAAGTTGGGGACGAGGGGTACACAGAATCACTGCCACACCTGGAGCCGATATCGCCTTGCCGAATAGTGATGCTATGGTAGGGCATGCGGGTGAGGCCTATGGCTTGGTGAGCGATGCGTTCTTTGATGCAGAACGGAAAGCTGGATTTATTTTCTTGACCAATGGCGTGGGTAATGGATATGCTACTAATGACACCTCTGCTTTTTATACTGTGGAGCAAGAGGTTTTTCAAGCCATAGAAGATTACGCTGATATTGCGCAATGCAATACCTTATCCACAACAGAGCAGGCTATAGCGTTTTTAAAACCCTTTCCCAATCCAACTCAGGATGTATTGTTCTTGCCCGAGTGTGAACAGCTTGAAAATTGTGAGGTAAATATTTACTCCATAGACGGCAGACGCTTAAATGCTGAGGTATTTAGCGTAGAGAAGGGGAACATATCATTAGCCGCTCTACCCGAGGGAATCTATGTGGTTCGCGTCAATGGTCGCAATCACTTGATCGTTAAAAAATAGACGTAACAATATATATAAAACAAAAACCCTCGGCTTTCACCGAGGGTTTTTTAATGGTCGTGATTTTGGCATTATTGCTTCAAGTACACCAAACGCTCTAAACGCGCTAGCTCCTTGTCATCAACGTATTTGCCAATTTCCTTTCTAAATTGCTCCATAGAGGTATACGGACGGTACTCTTCAAATTCATGGGTCATACGGTCTCCAACTCCAGGAAGCGCTTTAATATCTTCGTTGGAGGCAGTGTTGAGCTCCACAGGAACAAAAACGTAGTTCAAGTAGTATTCCACCTGCGCCTCATCTACATATTTCCCGATCTCCTTGCGGAACTGCGCCACAGAGGTATACGGTCTGTATTCTTCAAACTCATGAGCCATTTTGTCTCCTACACCTGGGATCATCTTAAAATCAGCCTCGGCCGTAGTATTCAAGTTGAAAGGCACAAAGATGGCTTTGTACAGCTCCTCCTTGTTTGCAGTGTCTCCCAAGAGTGCATCAAAGTCATTCATGCTTAAAAAAGGCTGTGCTTCAATAACCTTGGCGATCATCTCATCGCTCATCCCAACGGCCTTAAGATTGTCTTCCGTGGCTAGGTTTGCATTGAGAACCGTTACTGGGATCTCAACACCTTCTACTACGGTTTCTGCGGATTTGGTTTCGGTTTGCTCCGTAGTGGTGGTTTCTTCTGCAGTTTCTGCTTCTTTCTCCGATTTGCAAGCCGTGAATGCTAGTGAGGCAACAAGGGCTGCAAAAAGTAATTTGCTCATTGTTTTCATGTTTGTTGTTTTATTAAAAGGGTGTAAGTATATCCAATTAGTGCCAAGGCGATCATACTCCCAGGGGCCAAAGCAGGCAGTGCGCCCGACAGACTTTCTGTAAAGAGATCCCAACCTTGAGCGCCAGGTTTGATTTCTAATTCAAATTCGTAATTGGCTTTTAGGTGCAGGTAAACACCCACCAAACCGCTTAGCGCGGAGAGCCCGAGGATTCCCTTAAAGATACGCAGGGAAAGCGCGGAGGGTTTGCTGATTACCCAAACCATTGCTACAAGAGCAGCTCCAATACAGATCAGAGGAATCAATTGCCAAGCATCTTCATAATGATCCAACAAATACAGCTCAAGCCCAGTACCAATCAACATGAAAAGCAAAGCGATGAGGAGTATTCTTAAAACGGATCTGTGGGGTGCTGCTGTCATAAGCCAGACAAAAGTACAACGGTCCATCGGCTTAAAAAAATTATTTAGAAGAATTCTAAATAAAGAAATTGTTGTCTTGGTCTTAATCGAGGTTTAGTGAGGCCTTACCAATATTTTCGTAATTTCAATCGAGATTCCAATCCAAGCGCAATGACCAAATTTTTCAGTGTATTAATTTGTTTTCTAACACTCATTGGTGCAAATGCGCAAACTGAATCTCAACGGGCCTTTCGCGATGCTCTGCCAGATTCCCGAACCAATATGTCCGTGGCTCTTGAGGATGGACAGGGGAATAAATCAATGCTGCCCATAGTGATCTTAAAAGGAGCAGAGCCTGGCCCAACCTTTACTTGGCTCGCTGGAGTACACGGTTCTGAATACGCCCCAATTATTGCTACTCAGCAGCTGTTGGATGAAATTGATCCTGGGCAGCTTAAAGGTACCTTGGTCATCTTACCGCTTCTCAATGACGGCGCCTTTTACGGGCGTGAGGCCTATATCAATCCGGTTGATGGAGTCAATCTCAACAATGCATTTCCCGGAGATGCCAACGGCAGCATTACCCAGCGCATAGCGCACTCTGTAACTGAAAATATTATTCCGGTGTCTGATTTTTTTCTAGACATTCACTGTGGAGATGCTCCAGAGGATCTTTTGCCCTTTGTGTGTTATTATGTGGATGAGAATCGGCCGCAGCAGACCGGCTTGGCCAAACGCCTTTCTGACGGTAGCGGATTTGAGTACTCTGTGGCTTGTCCTTTTAATATCGACTATGAAGAGCCTGCCAAATACGCCTTCAAACAGGCGGCTCAAGATGGCAAAACAGCTTTGAGCATTGAATCAGGCCGATTGGGGTTGGTAGAGAAAGAGGCAGTGGATCTAGTTAAAACCGGCGTTTACAATATGTTGGATCTTATGGGAATGTATGCTGAGGGAAGCGGTCCGCATCCCGAGCTAAAGCTTTTAGCCGATCAGATCTATATCGACTCCACGGTACAAGGTATTTTTTACAGCGATCTCAAGGCTGGAGATCGAGTACTAGAAGGCCAGGAGGTCGGTTATACCACTGATGCCTTTGGCCGTCGATTGGAAACCTATCACGCTCCAAAAGCAGGAACTGTGCTGTATATGCTGGCCACGCCACCCATTAATGTGGAGGACACTGTGATGTGCATCAGCACTAAAACTTTGAAGAACTAAATACCATCGTCATCAGAAAACTAACACTAACCCTATTTGCCGCCGTACTTGCCTTTGCGTTTTCTTGTAATACTCCTGCGGAACAAAAAACCTCAGAAGACCTAACTGCAGCTGCTGACAGTACAGGTGTATCAACGGTTTCATATCTTCCTATTGAGACTGATGAAGCCTTGATTCAGACTGCATTGATGGCTGCGCCGGAAGCGGGTAGGGCGGGCGCCAAGGTCATTGGTTACAATACCGCTGGGGAATTTGTGACCCTGCGTGAAGGCACTAATGAATTCATTGTTTTGGTAGACGATAGCAGCCGTAAAGGCTTTAATGCGACCTGTTACCACAAGGATCTAGAACCTTTTATGGCTCGTGGAAGAGAACTACGTGCTGAAGGCAAGAGTCCGGATGAGGTCTTTGCCATGCGTGAGGCGGAAGCAAAAGCAGGAACCCTGCCCATCCCCACCGGAGCTACCTTGCACATATATTTTGGTCCGAGTACCAATTACGACCCACAGAGCGGAGCCGTGGAAGGCGCAAAACTGCGTTATGTAGTGTATATGCCCTTTGCAACTGCCCAGTCCAATGGCTTGCCGGAATCGCCTGGAGCGGCCAATCATCCTTGGATCATGAATCCTGGGACGCATAGGGCACATATAATGATCTCCCCGATTAATGAATAGGTCCTTAGGAGTTTACTTTCAATGCATATTCCGATTGTTTCGCTAACTTTAATAACAATTAAACCAACAACGTATTATGAAAAATCTTAAAAAGTCCCTTTTAGCAGTGGGGGTAGTCGCCTTAGGGGTTGCCGTTTATGGTTTCACCACTGCAGATGAACCCACAACACCAACCATTGAAACTGTGGTCCCTGTAGCCGCTCCTGCCAGTTCTATTTCTTTAGATAACGCCCGTTTACACCGTAACTTGTTTTTGGAAGAGTTCCCTGAAGCGCCTTCTGACTTTACTTTTGACTATGAGCAGGTAAAGCAATTCATTGAGCATATTGAGTACCGCAAATCTCAAGGGGAGGATGTGAGTAAGATCCGTGTTTACCTTTCACAATATGAGAATGGTAAGAATACGGCCTTCATTGCCCCGGTGAAAGAAGACGGAACACCGAATTACGATATTGAAGTGATCAATATTGGACAACAAGGTCATCCTCCAGGACACTACTAGGCTGTTTAAAACTTTATAAAACGCAAGCTCTCAACGGCTTGCATTTTTTGTTATAATACCCGTTATTGGGTATGGATTGCGGCTGTTATTAGGCCGTAATTTGCTTTCAAATAATAGAATCATGAGAAATTTTTGCACCGCCTTTTTGGTACTTTTTGGATTGACCTCCGCCTTTGCCCAAACAGAAATCAGCGACTTTGAAATAGAAGAGAGGCTGCTTGTCAAGAACGACCGTCTTATTATAATGGACTTTTACGCCACTTGGTGTGCGCCCTGTAAAAGAATGGAGCCCATCATTGCACGCCTAGAAGATGAATTCCCTAATGTGGACTTTTACAAGATGGACGTGGATAAGAATGAAGCCGATGATGTCTTGGAGGTAGAATCCATTCCGACCTATATATTCATTAAGAACGAGGAGAATCTGGAATGGGTAGAGGGCGCTATGTCCTATGAAGACATGAGAGCCAAAATTTTACAGTATACCGGAGGAAGTGGTGGCTCAGGCAACGCGCCGATCACTTCTGTCGTCGATGATTTTGATCCGGATTATTATCACGGGGATTCAGACGAGTTCAGCTCGACGAAGATCCGCAGTTTGTCCGGAGATTGGAGCGCTTTGAACGAGTTGGCATGGCATGCGTATTTGGAGCATAATGATGTGACCGTACTTTTAAAGGCTATTGATATTGCGAATCAATCCATTGAATTGGATGAGAACTATTTCAATGTAGACACTTTAGCAGCTTTGCTCTATAAAACCGGGAACTATACCAGAGCATTGAAAGAAGCTAAACGCGCTATTACACTGGCCAAGCAAAGTGGTATGGACTATACGACTACTACGGAGCTTATCGACAATATCATTGATAGGATGTGATCCATCTTAAATAAAATTCAAAAACCACCCTTAGCGGTGGTTTTTTTGTAGGTATAAACCCCTGTTTTAGGGGCTTTCACTTGTGCTAGCAATGGTATTTTATATCTTTAAAATACCAAACGATTCATGATGTCCACAACCGCTACACCTGTTTATAAAGATCGCATTCAACTGCCATTTCATTTTGATGCAGCAAAGATCTATGAGGAATTCAAAGCCTTACAACGCAATCAATTTGAGTATTATGATGTGGTGCCGATGCGTTCTCCGGCACATTTGGTGGATCGCTCTCTGCCGTTTCCACCGCCGGCGGAAGACTATGCGGATGGAACCTGGTGTGATTGGTTGAACAATCCCGAGTTAGAATCCTCTCCTTATACCAAATCCATCGTGGAGCAGTTTCAAGCGCATACTACGGTCAATTTAGTGCGCTTGCTTCGATTGGCGCCTGGAGCCGTGGTTAAAGAGCATACAGACCCCACACTTGGAATTGAAATTGAGCGTTCCATGGTGCGTTTAACCATTCCGGTATACAATGCGCCCGGAGTGGAGTTTTACCTCAATGACAGCTTACTTACTATGAAACCCGGGGAGTGCTGGTATTTGCGTTTAACGGATCCGCATCGCATCATCAATACCAGTTCAGAAGAACGCGTGAATCTCACCATTGATATCATTCCTAACGATTGGTTTAGAGACCAATTAGAAAAACATCAATAGATCAAAAAACCCTCCGCGATAGCTCGGAGGGTTTTTCAAATGCCAAATAGGCATTACAACATAAGTGGGTTATACTATTCGGCAGTCGAAGTTTGTTGTACAGCTAGGTTATAGATAACCAAACCGAACCCGATCTTGTTGATCGCATCTGCAATGTTGTAGAATACGTCCATGCTCAATCCACCAAAGATTCCTTCATACCATCCTGGTGTACCGGCCATGTATCCGATAGGGTAGATAGCCCATCCTACCAATACGAACCAGCAAAGGATTTTGTGTGAACTTGCAACGGATCCTCCGGCAGCTTTGGCAAGCTTTGCAGCTCCACCCAGCCAGATCTCGTAAACAATAACAAAGTAAGCAATACCAGATACAAGACCCCACAACCAAGCGTTGTCTCTATCCACTCCTTCTCCCCAGTATCCTGTGACAAGCATCACTACAGATAATAGGATCAATTTCCACATTAGGGATTTCTTGGCTCCTGCTACCTTTAATATTAGGTAGAACTCCACACACATGAGTGGTACAGTTAGGATCCAGTCCACATAACGGAAGAAAGTTGGCGACTCCATATTGGTTGCCCAATAGTCACGCATGTACCAATAGTGTACTGCAGCAATGAACGTGATTAAACCAGAAACTAGAATCGAAGTTCTCCATTTGCGGTCAAAACTGCCCATTGATAAAAAGAAGAAGGCAGAAGCTGCCATCATGGCCATACACCCTACAAAGAAGGTGAAGCCTACGTAATCGTCTGGCGCCAATTTAGGTACCAGTGAAATAAGGTTAGCAAAATTTTCCATATACGTATGAATTATTAATAAATTTGTTGAATTAAAATTACGAATAATTAAACAAAAAATGGTTATTTTGTTTAATAATTTAACACAGTAGTTAAACGAAAATTGTGGTAAAAACCCGCGAAATACTGATTATTATTACGTTTTTCAGCTTATGGCTTACCAACTATTTTGCTGCGGGGCCACAGTCAATTTTAGCATTTTCACTCCTTTTTTCTGTAGGTTTAATACACGGGTCGAATGATTTACAGCTTTTAAACAAGACCTTTTTCAAGACAAAAAGAGCTACTTTTTTCACCCAGCTGGGATTGTATCTATTGGTTGTATTCACTGCCTTTGCCTTGTTTTTTTGGTTGCCGGTAATTGCCTTGAGTCTATTTATTATCGTGAGTGGATATCATTTTGGAGAACAACACTGGGATGAGTTTTTTGGCAGAAGTGCCTGGAATAAAATGTTTTACGCTGCTTACGGCCTCGGAATTCTATTCTTGCTGTTTTACTTAAACCCAGAAGACACTATAGCGGTCATTGAACAATTAACCGGATTTGCCGTTCCTATTCAGTGGTTTGTTTATGGGCTAATTGGGTCGGGAGGTGTTTTTGGTCTATTACTTATTATGTATACCTACCAACAAAAGATAGCACCCGCAAAGTTGGCCCAAGAGTTGCTTTTATTGGTTGTTTTTACCATTTTGTTCTATTGGGCGTCTTTGGTTTGGGCCTTTACCATTTATTTTATCTTTTGGCACAGTGTGCCTTCTATAAAGGAGCAAGTGCATTATCTCTACGGTAAGGTGAACAAGAGGAGTGTTTTAAAGTATTTACGCGGTGCGGTTTGGGTTTGGTTAATCTCTATGGTAGGATTGTTAGTTTTCTTTAAGCTGATGGAAACGGGGAACCAATCCTTTTTGACCATTTTCTTTTCTTTTTTAGGCGCTATAACCTTTGCCCATACGGTGATCATCTCTAGAATGTTCGATCAGCAAAATTAGAATTAAACCCTTTTGGTATTTTGTAGTCCAAGTACAAACTACTGAACAATGCGTATATTCCCCAAGATGGCCCTTGTGATGGGCTGCTTTTTATTATTTGCCTGTTCCAATGACGATTCCTACTCGGATGATCCTGACGATGGCGATACCCAAAACGACAATGACAATCAATCCGGAGGCGACACAGACGCTGGCGGTGACGACACCGTTGATCTGAGCCTTTACTTCGATGGCTCTATTGATCTGGACAACCTGGCAAACTACACCAATCAGGAGGTGCCTGACTTTATTGATCTGGATCAGACAGGCCCGGATTATATTACAGATGCCGGTGCTACACTTGGGCGTGTCTTATTTTATGACACCAATCTTTCATCCAATAATACCTTAGCTTGTGCAAGTTGCCACCGACAAGAAAATGGCTTTTCTGATCTGGCTTTGGCTAGTACTGGTGTTAATGGCAGTACAGGAAGACATTCCATGCGACTCATCAATTCTAGATTTTCTAATGAAGGTCGATTCTTTTGGGACGAGCGCGCCTTGTCTTTAGAAGACCAGAGTACCCAACCCATTAGGGATCACAACGAGATGGGCTTTTCTGGAGAAGCCGGAGCTCCAGACTTTGATGATCTTTTAGCGCGTATACAGGATATTGAGTACTATCCGCTGCTCTTTACGGCTGCTTTTGGAGATGATTCTATTACAGAAGTGCGTATGCAGCAGGCCTTGGGACAATTTATAAGCAGCATTCAATCCTTTGATTCGCGCTTTGATGAAGGCCGAGCCACTGCACCCAATGATGGTGCGCCTTTCGCGAATTTTAGTGCGCAGGAAAATCAAGGCAAGCAATTGTTCTTGGCGCCTCCTGATTTTAACGGAGCTGGAGAACGCATTGGTGGAGGCGTAGGTTGTGCAGGTTGTCACCGCGCACCGACCTTTAGTATAGATCCGGCTAGTTTGAACAATGGTGTTATTGGCGTGTTGAGCGATCCGGGTGCTACTGATTTGACCAACACGCGTTCCCCAAGTTTACACGATATACAAAACAATGGACCCTTCTTCCACGATGGATCTGCCAGTTCTTTGGCAGCTGTGGTGGAACACTATAATAACGGTATTGAGCTCAACGCCAATTTGGATCCGCGTCTCAGGCCAGGTGGAAATCCGCAGCGCTTGAACATGACCACTGCAGAGATCGATGCATTAATTGCCTTTCTAGAAACGCTCTCAGGCAGTGCGGTCTATACCGACACAAAATGGTCGGACCCTTTTCTATAAAACAAAAAAAACCGGCGCTAAGCCGGTTTTCTTTTCAAGTCTCGTTTGCCTTTATGGCTTTACCTTGTCCGCAGTAATGCGTCCGTCGCGGTTGGCAACCTCCCAAGCGGTAAGGAAGATCAACTTAGTACGTTTTGCAAATAGTTCATAATTGATCTTGTCTGCAGTATCGGTGATCTTGTGATAGTCCTCATGGACACCGTTAAAGTAAAAGATTACAGGTACTTCATTCTTCGCAAAGTTGTAGTGGTCTGAACGGAAATAGAATCGGTTTGGATCATTCTCCTCATTAAAGGTATAATCGATATCCAGATTCACATACGTATTGTTCACCATTTCTGAAACGTCGTGAAGTTCTTGGCTGAGTCGGTCACTACCAATAAGGTAGATATAGTTTTCACCACCACCTCTTTTGTCAGGAGTAACTCGTCCGATCATATCAGTATTAAGGTTACAAACCGTGTTTTCTAAAGGATAAATAGGATTGTCTGTGTAATAACGGGAACCGTAAAGGCCAATTTCCTCTCCGGTAACATGAAGGAACAAAATAGAGCGTCTTGGACCGTTACCCTCTTTTACCGCTTGCTGAAAGGCTTGAGCCATTTGCAACAAAGCCATATTTCCCGTGCCATCGTCATCAGCGCCATTGAATACATTTCCCTTTTTATCCATTCCGATGTGATCGTAGTGTGCGGAAAGTACGATTACCTCGTCTGGAAATTCTGAACCTTTAATAAAGGCCATAATATTGTCAGATGGCTTTGGATCTCTCGCTCGAGTAAAATACTCCGCAGGGACGGTTTGTCTGTAATTGTCTGTTGCAACGCCCCCAGCAATTCCTTCTGCCTTGTAAAAATCAATAAGATATTGAGCAGCTCTTTCCTGTCCTTCGGAACCGGTCATACGCCCCTCCATCTCATCACTAGAAAATGCATAAACCATAGGTTTAAGCTCATCTACTGTTATCGTGGCTGCGTAATCTAAGTTGGTCTTTACAACTTTCTTGTTGTTCTGAGCTGGTCCGCAGCTAATGATGAAGGCCGTCATTAAGGCCATTAAAGTATACTTCATGTTCCGATTTTTATTGTTGAAGTGATTTGCGCTGCGTCAATCCGCAGGACTAAAAACCGAGTAAAGATAAAGCAATCCCCAAATTTTTTCTGTGAAATTTTTGTGAAAACCAAACCCTAAGTAGAGTAGGGGAAAACCCCTGATTTGTAAAAATACCCGTTAATGGCGAGGAATATTTGCTGAGCTCCTGCTATCTTTAAGTCAACTAAACGCACTGCCATGGCACTTCAACATACTACCGAAATTCCACTTGATGACCTCCCCAAAGCTCAAGCACTCTATCAAGGATTAAAAAACCAGAAATGTATATTAATGATCGTTTTGGGGGATTCCAAGGCGACACAAGACGGTGTTCAAATTGCCGATAATCTAGCTCCAACTTCACCGGGAGGCTTTACCCGTAAGGTGATGTGGGTGAAGAATCACACGGTACTCAAAGAAGAACTGGAGCCCTATTTACATGCCGCAGAGATCATTAAAGACGATACGCCTTATGAAGAGATCAAATGTTTTTGTTTGACCCTCTCGCCGCGCAAAGCGCAAAGCCGTATTCACAAAAATGGTGTTATGGATTACATCCGCGTAGAACAACTATACATAGAAGCCGAATCGCAATCCCTTTAAATCATGAGAATTTTACTCACCCTTTTGCTGCTTGCCTTTACCCTCACGACAAGCGCACAACAGTCCATTATTACTATTACAGAAAAATCAGGAAAGAAGATCACTGACATTCCGCGTAGCGGGGAACAGGTGGTTGATATTAATTCTGAGTTGACTTTAACCATTGACAAAGAGGCTTTAAAGGCAAAGATCGTTGACAATATTCCAGACTTGCAGGGCAGTTTTGATTTGCAAACACAAATTGATCAGTTTGAAGCCGCGCTTAATTTTCAAGATCAAGTACTCACGGCCATGGAAGGCAATCTAGATGATGCTGAAACTATGGATGAATTATACGCAGGTCTTACAGGTTTTTACAATTATTTAGGCAGGCAGGGAACTAACTCCCAGATTTATAAAGAAACTGCAAGTCTTCTAAACCAGTATTTCAGTAATGACGTGAACACATTCGTTGCTGGTCAGAAGGTCTCCAAGGAATACTATGTGTTTACCCACCTCAATGAGGAGTTGAGCAGTTTGAAGACTGAACTCGCAAAGCAGCCGAACACCTCGTATTTTGTAAGCATGACGGCCTATTTACAAACAGAATTTGGCAAAGCAGGACGTGTACATATTGAGAATTTTGACAATTATGCTTTGCAAGAGTTTTATGAGGTGCCGCGTTGGGTTACTACCTTATCTGCAGATCAGTTACAAAGCTTGAAAGAAATACAAGCCCAAGCTCAAGCCAATAATGAGCGGCGTGCAGATCTATTTGAGGAACTAAAAACAAAGTTTCTAGCGGCCTTGCCGGATCTAAAATGTGCCCAAGAGGCCAAAGCTAATATCACAGCCTTTCTCACAGACGGAACGGTCTCTAGCCGTTTGAGTACTGCGGTAAAGGACAAGGCACAGGAGCTCATTGCTCAATATGAACAGATCGTAGGGCTTATTGAAACAGTAAAAACCACAGTCTCTGGTTTAAGTGTGGATACGGTATTTGAGATTTACGGCCTGATAGATCAAGTTAAAAAGCAGGCGGAATCGATTAAAAATGTGTTTACAGATTTTGATGCCTTGATTCAAGTGATTGCTGGGATACAGGCAGAGGCAGATGCACTCACTGATGAAGTGAAAGACTGTATTAAGAAACTCAGCAATTTTGGTGCTGCTTTTGACCAATTAGTGGGGATACTCAAAGGTCATCAAGTTCGCTATCAAGACAATTTAGAGCTTGGAAAAGAGGTGAAACGCTTTACCGTGGACAACTTGCCTGCTGAAGGCTTTTTGCAGCTTAAACGCTCTGGAAAAAGGGAAGACGGCGACCGATTGGAGTTGAATTTGCTTTTAGGAATTCCTAAAGAAGGGAAGGACCCGACTAGTACTAATCCAGATGATTATGATTTGATCAAATTAGAGCCCTGGCTCTTACAAATGCAGACCTTGGGATTCTATTCCCGAACCTATGTGGGGCTGATTATGGCAGATCCTTATAATGCCGACAGTCTTTCTGGAGTGGAAGCCCTACAAGAACGTCGCTTCTTGTATGCGCCCTCGGCCGGATTGCTGCTCAAAGTAGGCTTGCGCAACTCTCGTTTTTATAACGATTTTTTAAGCCCAGGGATCGGAATATCCATCTCGACTCCAGACTTTGATACCAATGGAGATCCCGAGTTTGGGACCGGTTTGGTCCTAACTGCTTTTAAGAACATACTGAGCATTGGGATCAATTATAATGTGACCTTGGATGTACCGTATTGGTCCTTTGGAGTGAACTTACCATTCAATCTGCCAGGTATTCCAATTAACCGCCCCCAGTAGCCTGCTGAAATGATCTTTAAAAAACAACACTTTTCTTTTTTATAAAACAAAGGAGTGATTATATTTGCAACCGCTTAAGGAGAAATGGCAGAGTGGTCGAATGCGGCAGTCTTGAAAACTGTTGAGGGTCACACCTCCGGGGGTTCGAATCCCTCTTTCTCCGCAAAAGGAAACCCGCAACGAGAGTTGCGGGTTTTTTAATTTAAGGCCGCGGCAAATGCTTGCATTTGTAAGCGGTCGTAATTAAAAAACCCAAACGGCTGTGCCGTTTGTGGGTTCAATGCTTGCCCAGGATTCCTCTCCCGGATGCTTCACGAAGTGAAGCAGTCCCTAAGCTTACATTTGTAAGCGGTCGTAATTAAAAAACCCAAACGGCTGTGCCGTTTGTGGGTTCAATGCTTGCTCAGGAACCCCCTCTGGGATGTTTTGCACCGTAAAACAATCCCTGTGCTTTCCTCCTGAAATACCCTTTACTGGGTAGACCTTTAGCTCGAAAATCAATGGATATTGCAGTATTGTTTAATCCGTATATCCATCAGTTATGAATGCTAAACACAAACTCTTGTTGACCTTGGTTGTCTTGCCTTTATTTGCTGCTGTAAGCGCTTTCAATGAGCCCTTAAATGCAGAAGAAGTTTTAGAAAATTCAAAAGAAAGCAATGAAAAGTACTGGTTCTATGTTCGCACTAGTTTTGGTGGTTTTTACGATCAAAAAGGATTTCACTATTCGCAAATACTATTGTGTACCCAAAAGGTGAGCACGCCTGGAGTCTTTAGCAAGAAGAACGCAGTTGGCCCTTTTAATACCTATGCAGACGCCGCTGCAGCACGCCGAGATGAACTTGATACAGCCCAAGCCAGTGGATTGGAGCTCATACCCAGACAAGCCGTCTGTGATACACGTTGGGATTGATCATGCGTAATTACAGAATAAAATATCGAATGCGCCAGGCGGGCCTATTGAATTCCGTCACTAACTTTTTAATCCTCAGTTTTATGATATAGTTTCGGTGAGCAGAACCTACTTTTTTGGGTGTTTGTCTGGCATAAGCTTGTTTTGGTTGCTTTTGTTTTTGGCGTTACTGCTTTTGAATATGATGTAGTTAATCTTCCTTTGCACTCCTACCGAGAAAGGGCTAACTTTATCTAACATAATCTGTCAAATCAAAGGTCACTCGCTGACTCTTTCCAGAACTTTTAATATTTGGCACAACCAATTATGGCTTATCTAGAATTAGCATGAAAATTAAAAACATCAAGAAATACGTTTATGAATTCTTATCGGTCTTTTTTGCGGTAACCTTTGCGTTTTTATTGGACAGTTGGAATCAGAATAAAAATCAAAGATTGACTGAAAAGACCATTTTGACAGAGATTTACAACGGGCTGGAAAGGGACAGTATCGATCTGCACAACGACGAACTTACCATGCAATACAATCTCAAAGCGGTTGACTATTTCAGAAAAATTGTCAATAATGTTGAAGTAGACAACGATTCCCTGGCTACCTATTATTTCTACCTCACCAGAGATGCAGTAACTATTCAGAATACCTCGGGTTATGAAACGCTTAAATCTGTTGGTTTGGAAATCATTGAGAACGATTCTTTGAGAAAAGCCATAATTGATTTGTATGAAGTGAGGTATAAGTTGTATCAGAAATTTACCGAGGAGTATGACGAAAATAAGTACATGAGGAACTATTTCGAGAAAATAAACAGATCAATCGCACCAAATTTTAATTACGATCCGCGCGGAAATATCATCGGCATTAATCAACCCATAAACCTAGAAGAAGAAGAGAAGAAATTGGTTCTAAGCTACTTGTGGAGATTACAAGTAAACAGACTGGATCGGGAAGGAGCTATTAAAGGCAATAAGGTCAAAATAGGAGAGATTAGGGCGTTAATTAAAGAGCATATACAATAAACCATGTCAACAGCCAAAATTGGAATCATTACCGTTAGCGACAGAGCGAGTCAAGGTCTGTATGAGGATATTAGCGGAAATGCTATCATAGCCACTTTGAATGAATACTTAACTTCTGATTGGGAACAGTCCTATGAAATTATTCCGGACGAGAAAGAAGTCATTGAGTCGACCATAAAAAAAATGGTAGATCAACAAAACTGCTGTTTAGTGATTACAACAGGAGGTACAGGTCCTGCAAAGAGAGATGTGACCCCAGAGGCTACAGAAGCGGTATGTGACCGAATGATGCCCGGTTTTGGAGAACTCATGCGAATGGAATCCTTGAAGTATGTGCCAACGGCAATTCTCTCTAGGCAAACGGCAGGCCTTAGAGGAACCAGTTTAATTGTCAATCTGCCCGGTAAACCAAAGTCCATAAGAGAATGTCTGGATGCTGTTTTCCCGGCCATTCCCTATTGTATTGACTTGATGGATGGGCCGTATTTGGAGTGCGATGAAAATGTGATCAAGCCTTTCAGGCCAAAGCGATGAGCAGTATCAGCATAATTACTATTCAAATATGATGAGTAAAAAACGGAAGAAAAACATAATAAGAATCGTCCTATTGCTCGGTACAGCGATCTCTTTGTTCTTTGTGCCTTGGCTTTTGGCTAAGGCATGGATATTGCCGCTGCCAGATACCATTCAGCAACAGGCGGATCAAGCTATAGGCCACGGTTTTGATGGAATTATTGTCTATGTGGATCAAGGCGGTAAACCGCCTCAGTATTATACCGCTGGCTGGCATGACAGAGATGCTAAAATACCCGCCAAGCCCAATGCCCTGTTTAAGATCGCTAGCATTAGTAAACTCTATGATGCCGTAGCAGTCACCAAATTGGTTGCTGACGGTAAGCTTGATTTGGATCAGACAATTGCTCATTATTTACCAGAAATTAAAGGGCGCATTGAAAATGCGGAGAAGATAACTTTGAGGTTGCTGATACAACACAGAAGCGGTATTCCCAATTTTACTGATACTCCTAATTTTTGGGGAGCTCCTACAGAAACTTTTGAAGAAAGTCTCGCTTTAATTCTGGATAAGCCGGCAAATTTTGAACCCGACGCCGATTATGAGTATTGCAATACCAATTATCTTTTAATCAATAAGATAATGGATGATGCACTGGGTTATCCTAATTTTCAGTTCATTCAAAAAGAAGTTCTTGAACCGTTAAGCCTCAACAACACTTTTGGTTCTCTCAGTGAAGTTAATTTAGATGGAGTGATGAGTGGCTATCATGTGGGTTATTCCTCTGATTTAAAGGAAAACGACCACGGCATGCACGCCACAGCTGCAGACGTGGGAACCTTTATTAGAGCATTAAATGACGGTTCTTTATTTGAACAAGGTGAAGCAGAAATATACGCTTCCGTTTATAAGTTTGAACATGCAGGATGGGTGCCGGGATACCAAAGCTTTGCCAATTACAATAAAGATCTTGATGCTGTTGTGATTGCCTTTTACAATACAACAGATCCTGATTTGTACAATTGGAATCTGTCAGAGATCATAAATAACAGAATCGTTAAAATTCTCGAAAGACAGAACAACTGATCTTACCATTTAGCCATGACCTTAGCAACACAATAACCTAGGCATCAATAACTCCTAAAATTTTAAATTTCTTAACTTGAAGAGAAATTTTTAGGAATGAGCACCAAACTCAGCTTACAGAATCTTAGTATTTCTTCACAAATATTCCTGGGCTTTTTAATCGTTGTCATTTCTGTTATCCTCTCTATTTATATCTCTTACAACAATTCAAAGAAAATTATTGAAAGTGAAGGATGGGTCATCCACACTCAAGAGGTTCTGACGCAATTGGAGAATATTGAGGCGCGATTATTAGATTTAGAAACAGGCCAAAGAGGATTCCTCATTACCGGCAAAGAATCCTACCTTGAACCATTCAATAGTAGTTTAGCGATCATCTACAATGAACTGGAGCTTTTACGTGAAAAAACCATAGACAATTCGAGTCAGACACCGAGAATTGATTCACTTAAACTAACCATCGACAAAAAAATTGAAGAGTTAAAGCTCACCATAGAACTACGCAGAAACATTGGGTTTGAAGCTGCCAAAGAGATTGTTGACAACGACTCCGGAAAGCTATTTATGGATCAGATGCGACTCCAAATCGCTGCAATTGAAAATGAAGAATTAAGGCTTTTAGAAATAAGAAGTCTAAAACCAGAAATAACCAGGAGAGAGACCAATGCGATCCTTGTTGGCCTATTGTTTTTTACCATAATCATTGTTATCACAGTTTTCACATTGATCACTAGATCAATCACAAAGCCCATTCAGACTTTGCAAAGTGGCGCCGATATTATAGGAAAGGGCAACTTGGACTACAAGTTTGGCGTACATAGCAAAAATGAAATTGGCGAGTTGGCTCGTTCCTTTGAATCCATGCTGGCTGAGCTCAATGAAACCTTGGCTTCAAAGGAACTTTTGAAAAAGGAGATTGAACTAAGAACGCAAACGGAACAGAGTCTAATCGAATCAAATCAGCGCATTGAGGAGGCCAACAAAGAGCTCCAACGCTTTAGCTACATCACTTCACACGATCTACAAGAACCACTCAACTCCATAATCTCATTTGCGAATTTATTAAAAGAAGAAGAGCGCAATTTGAGTGAACTTGGTCAAAAAAGCATTCATATCATCAATGAGTCTGCTTTTAGAATGAAAGATTTTATTATCTCCTTATTGGAATACTCAAGAATAGGCAGGGGAGGAACAAAGACTGAAGTAGATATTGAAAAATTAATAGCCAATTTGCAGACCGATCTGCACGACTTATTAGAGAAAAAACAAGCCAAGATCGAATACACAGGAAAGCCTTTAAAAATTCAAGCTTATGAGATTGACTTAATAAAACTGTTTCAAAACTTGGTTACGAACGGAATAAAATACACCGATGAAAAAACAAAGCCTCATATTATCATTGCGGCAGAAGAACTAAAAGATAGTTATAAATTTTCGGTTAGTGATAACGGAATTGGTATTGAAAAAGAGCATTATGATAAAATTTTTGAAGTGTTCCAAAGACTACATACCAGAGATCAATACTCAGGTACCGGCATAGGCCTTTCCAATTGTCGCAAAGTTGTGGAAATCCATGGTGGAGAATTATGGCTTACCTCAGAAGTAGGTAAAGGAAGCACATTCTATTTTACGATACCAAAAGATAAATGATTAGAAAAGCTCGATGGCAATTGGCTAAATCCCGAACCTTAAATAAACGAGAATCGAAACGCAATGACTAGAAAAATATTAGCTACGGTATTTATGGGTATCGCCCTAGTATTTGGGGTCTTATTTTACTCTAAAATTCAGTTTCCGGTGAGTTTGGAAGCTTATTTGCAAAAATCATTTTACAGTCAGTTTGGCCCCATAGCAATCTGCGTTGAGTTATTAAATGGTGGATACAACCTGTTTGTAAAGCATAAAAAGTCAAATTTTACGCTAGCTTTATTTGGATTTACAGCCTTGCTAGACCCAATTTTTAATACGGTGGGACTTTTTACCAGTAACGTTCCAACTCACGCCATGGTGGTCTTTGTACTTTGTGCTTTTGTTGCCCTTTGGTTGGCCTTTTCCAATACATTTAAAATGGGACGAATCTCTTTACTAGGAGTAATTTTAAGTTTTATTCTCGGACTAGCTGTGGAGTTGTTCTTTAACTATTTATAGAGCGATTTGGTTTTATGCCAATCAGCATGAAAAGCAATGCGATGAGGAGTATTTTTAAAACGGATCTGTGGGGTGATTTCCCTAATTTTATACGCTGTTTAGCCATTGACATACTCATGTCGTAAAGATGACGGCAAGTTGACGTAATCAGTGAATAAGCTTCCAAGGTACATTTGCTGAAACATCAAATTATATCAGAAATGGAAACAAACAAATTGGGTCAAAAACTCAAAGAACTTAGGGCTTCACGCGTAATGTCTCAAGAATATCTCGCAGAAGAATCTCAAGTAAGTCTCAGAACTATTCAGCGAATAGAGAATAACGAATCCGAACCTACAGGGGAAACCGTGAAACGCATTGCAAGTGCTTTGGATGTAGACTTGACATCCCTTTTAGGAAATGACCAACGCGCCCAAACAAATGATTTAAAGGCAACGATAATCTATCTCAAAAAGCAATTAGCAAATACTTCTGTTAAGTCAGAGATCAAGACTTTTGAGAAGTTCATAGACCTTTTGGAAAACCTAAAAGACAAGGATTTGAACCCTAAGCAGCAAGAGGCTGTTGAAAGTTATTTACGCTACCTGGAGCTGGATAAAATTCCCTCGATCAGCAATGAACTCTACAAGAAAAAGTTAATTAAGTTTAAAAAGTTCTTGAAAAGAAAGTTGCGGTTTGTTCCCGAGAAATATTACACCACTTTGGGTCTAAGTTTTGCTCTATCTTTTATGGTCGGACTTTTGGTTACCGAAGCCATCGGGTTGGAATTTGTCCTAATCGGAGCTGCCATAATAATTGCTTGTGTCTTCATGGATCTCAGAATTAAAAATCAAGGGCGGGCGTTGCGGTTCTAGAAAACCCCTAACTTTACTCAAAATTACTGCTCTTAGAAGTTGTTACTAGCCATAACTGTTTTTGCAGGACTACTGTTAATTTTTGTCGAATAGGGGGATAAGCCGTAGAAGGCTATGGGTTCTCGCTTAAAAAGACTTATTTTCACTTATGCAATTACAAAACCAACCCAAAGAGCAGCTCGAAAAGAAACTTCGTAAAACCCTAACAACAGTAAAGATCCTTACTTGGGTTACCGTAGTCTTAGCTGCCTATTGTATTTTTTGGTGGTTTACAGACCGCGACGATTTTGATTGGAATTTTGGATTCATTATCCTCTCCATTGTACTAATCATTCAAGCTCTAGGCAAGAGAGCTAAAGGGATCATGCAAGAGTTGGATAATCAATAAAGGCGGTTCAATTATTTTAAGGACTTCTGCACATCAAGTCGTAAATTTACAAGAGCACAGAACACCTTTTAGAATTGATGGAAGACAAACAGTCGGTTTATATTATTGGAGCAGGGGTAAGCGGTCTTATCGCTGCGTATGAGTTAGAACAAGCTGGCCATAGCCCCGTGATCATAGAAAAGAGTGAGTCCGTTGGCGGGAGAGTAAAAACGCTGGATGAAAAGGGCTATCCCTTGGATTTAGGTTTCCAAGTACTGCTGAGTGCCTATCCGCTGGCTAAGCGGTATCTGGACATGGATGCCTTAAAGCTGCGTAAATTGGAATCAGGAGCTATGATCTATGCCGAGGGTAAATCCTACCGTATTGGCGACCCGCTGCGGAATTTAGGAGTTCTGATTCCCACGATGCTTGCAGATATCGGTTCTTTGGGAGATAAGCTGAAGATCCTCAAACTCAATCAGCGTTTGAAACGTAAATCAATTGCAGAGATCTTTGCAACGCCAGAAAACACAACGCTAGAGTATCTCCAAGACTTTGGATTTTCATCCAAGATCATCGCGCGTTTTTTTAAACCCTTCTTTGCGGGGATTTTCCTAGAGCCTGACCTGCGGACTTCAAGCAGAATGTTTGAGTTTGTCTACAAGATGTTTGGAGAAGGCTATGCAACCATACCTAAGGCAGGCATTGGTGCCATCAGCCAACAATTGAAAGCAAAGTTGAAAAACACGGAATTCAGATTCAATACCGAGGTTAAAGCCGTAACTACCGATCATATTGAATTGAGCTCCGGAGACCAATTGGCGCATAAGGGCGTTATCATTGCGAGTAATGCAGCTTCTCTGGTATCTGGATTGGAACTTTCCAATAACGCTTGGAAGTCTTGTATGTGTATCTATTTTGAGGTGGATCAAACCAACATCCCTAAAGATACCA
>NZ_JABSPU010000003.1 GCF_013214815.1 Gilvibacter sp. | reverse complement strand
ACTGTATTATCCACAATCAATGGCACTTTAGCAGCTTTAGCCTGTTCGGCGATATTTTCAATATCCAAAACATCCAGCTTGGGGTTTCCTAAGGATTCAATAAAGATCGCGCGGGTGTTCTCTTGAACAGCTTCGGTAAAACTGTCTGGTTCAGAAGGGTCAACAAAAGTCGTTGTGATACCCAATCGAGGCAGGGTAACATTTAGCAAATTGAAAGTCCCGCCGTAAAGACTGTTAGACGCTACAATATGATCTCCTGCACGCAACAACGTTTGTAGTGTGGTGGCGATGGCTGCAGTACCTGAGGCAGTAGTTACCGCAGCGATCCCACCTTCTAGAGCAGCCAAGCGCTGTTCTAGAATATCACAGGTTGGGTTGTTGATTCGAGTGTAGATGTAGCCGGTCTCGCTCAAATTGAACAAGTTCGCTGCATGGTCACTGTTGTCAAAAACGTAACTGGTAGATTGGTAAATTGGCACGGCTCTGGTTCCCCCGTGATTCGTTGTGTCATGACCGGCATGTAAAGCGGCGGTCGCAAATTTTGATGTACTCATTTTTCTTTCTTTTTGAGTTAAACTGAATTAATCCAAAAGTCAAATGCGCCTTGAAAAAGCGTACTTACAGAAAAATGTTATAAAGAAATTAATACCCGATTCCCGGGAACGGGAACTGGGTCTTGAGTTATCTATCCAAAATTAATCGGTAGAATTTAGCACCTTCTTTGTATAAAGACACAAAGGGTTGCTAAGGCTTCACAGGGTCTAATCCCTCAACCTTTCTTGATAACATTTCAATAAGTGTTTGAACTTTATGAGCACAAATATTGCGACACAAAATTGACAAATCCAAAAAAAGCCCAAAATTTTTGAAAATTTTAGGCTTTTAAGTTTTGTGTTTTATGCGGATTTAATCCAGTTCGCGCACCCAAATATTTCGGTAGCTCACTCCACTCATATCTTGATGATCCTGCAGTTTTATTGGGGCTTTGCCATGAGCATCATTTTTTGGCCAACCGATATATTCTGTCGTTCCTTGGATCTCAAAATGATCCTGAATTAAAACTCCATTATGAAGCACGGTAATGGTTGCTGATTTGGTTTTTTTACCGTCAGCATCAAATTCTGGTGCTCTAAAAATGATATCATAGGTATTCCATTCTCCGGTAGGAACAGCTGCTTTAACAAGCGGCGGAGATTGCTTGTAAATGGAACCTGCTTGTCCGTTTACGTAAGTTGGATTATCATTGTTGTCCAGCACCTGAACCTCATAACGATTTTGCAAGAATACTCCCGAATTGGAACGAGCTTGACCCTCGGCCTTATTGTCTGGGTTAGAACGCCATTCTAAATGCAACTGTACGCTGCCAAAGGACTGCTTGGTTTGAATATCACCGGTCTTATCCTTAACGGTCATGCTCCCATCACCATTGAGAACCCACTGGGCCGCAGAGCCATCTTTGGCAGACTCCCAATTGTCCAAACTTGAACCATCAAAAAGCACTATAGCATCAGACGGCACTCCGTTATTGCCAACAGGTTCAATCTCAGCAGGAACAGGCTCCCATTGCTCAGTTTCTTTAGGGTCTGTCGGTTCTTGCTCGACTTCAGTTACAGTCTCTTCTTGTACTGCTTCCGTATCGGTTTGAGCCTCTGCATTTTGGTTACAAGCTACAGCGAATCCGCAGCAAACAAGCAATACACTTAATCGGTATATACGTTTCATAAGGATGGTTTTTATAGTCCTAAAATCTTTTTGAGTTTTTCTTTATCGATCTCAGCTCCTGCAAAGTCGTCAAAGCGTTTTGTGGTAGCTTCTATGATGTGATCACTAATGAATTTTGCGCCTTCACGAGCCCCTTGTTCTGGGCTTTTGATCACACATTCCCACTCCATTACAGCCCAAACGTCACAGCCGTATTCTGTGAGTTTGCTAAAGACAGTTTTATAGTCGATCTGACCGTCTCCTAGAGAGCGGTATCGACCTGCACGGTCCTTCCAATCACCGTATCCGCCGTAGGCTCCTTTCTTCCCAGTAGGATTGAATTCTGAATCCTTTACATGGAAGGCTTTGATGAATTCGTGGTAGTGGTCTATATAAGTGATATAGTCCAGCTGTTGTAAAACAAAATGCGATGGGTCATACAAAATATTCACCGCTTCATGGTTCCCTGTGGCGGCCAAAAAGCGTTCAAAAGTGACACCATCATGCAAGTCTTCTCCTGGGTGAATCTCGTAACAAACCGCAACCCCATTATCTTTAAATTCATCCAATAAGGGCAGCCAACGATCGGCCAATTCCTTAAAGCCCATTTCTACCAAACCTGTTGGTAATTGAGGCCATGGATGCCACATATGCCACATTAAAGCACCACTAAAAGTAGCGTGTGCCTTTAGACCTAAATGCTTACTTGCTCTTGCCGCAGATAACAACTGCTGACGCGCCCATTCGGTACGTTTGGCAGGGTTGTTTTTACAATCGTCTGGAGCGAAGTTGTCAAACATCAAATCATAAGCAGGATGCACAGCGACCAGTTGCCCTTGTAAATGCGTGGAGAGTTCGGTAATCTCCAAACCGTAATCGGCGATCTTTCCTTTGAGTTCATCGCAATAGGTTTTGCTTTCACCCGCAAGCTTTAAGTCGATCAATCGCGTTTCCCAAGTTGGGATCTGAATCCCTTTATAGCCCAGATCTCGGGCCCATCCGCAGAGTCCATCTAAAGAATTGAACGGCGGCTTATCATCCATGAACTGTGCTAGAAAAACAGCAGGTCCTTTTATAGTTTTCATTGGTTTATGCGTTTAAATCGATCCAAACATTTCCTTGACTGTGGGAAGCCACGGCTTGCTCAATAAAGTACATACCTCGCACTCCGTCTTCCATTCCTGGAAACTCTCCCGGATGATGCTCTTGTCCACGAACAGCCTTAGCCATGCCTTTGTAAATATTACCCATGGCATCAAAGATTCCTTCTGGGTGACCCGGAGGGAGTTTGGTTCCGTCTAAAGAAAGGGCATCATTATACGCATGTCCTGGCTTTAGGGTTCGCATAGGCTGACCATCTTCTAACCAATACACGTAGTTTGGATTCTCTTGTTCCCATTTGAGAGAACCTTTGTCGCCGTAAACGGCAACTGTAAAATTGTTTTCTTCTGCGGTGGCGATCTGACTGGCACGCAACACCCCTTTGACGTATTTGTCCAAACGCAATAAGACCGTGCCGTCTATATCCATTTGATAGGCTTCATACAGGTGGCTCAGACCTGCCAGGATGGATTGTACTTTAAGTCCAGTAACAAACTCCAGCATTTGGTAAGCGTGCACACCAATATCTCCCATACAGCAAGAGATTCCAGACTTCTCTGGGTCCAAGCGCCAAGTTGTTTTTCTCAGCTGCGGATCGTGAATTATCGGGTTGATCCAACCTTGATAGTACTGCACATCTACCTTTTGAATCTTACCAATAACACCTTGGGCGATCATCTGCTTCATTTGACGCACCATAGGATATCCCGTGTAGGTATGCGTTAAAGCAAATTGTTTTCCACTGGCACGTTGCACTGCTTGAAGCTCTAAAGCCTCCGCATAACTCATGGTCATTGGCTTTTCGCAGATCACGTGGAAACCGCTTTCTAAAAGCTGCTTGGCCATAGGGAAATGCAGAAAGTTAGGCGTTAATACAGATACCACTTGAATACGCTCGGACTCTGGCAGGGCCAGTTCTCCAGCAACGAATGCATCGAGATCGGCATAAATACGATCCGTGGGAATTCCTAATTCTTCTGCAAAAGCAATACTCTTTTGCAATTCCGGATTAAAAACCGCTCCGGTCAGCGCGTAGGCATCGAACATACTGGCTGCTACGCGGTGCAAAACTCCAATTAAGGAATCACCACCACCGCCAAGTACGCCCCATTTAATTTTTTGAGCCATAGATTAATCTTGGTATTCTACTTTTTCATTTTTAAAGAGTACAGCAAACAGTACCATAACTACCGCTGCGAATCCAGCTGGGAACAACCAGATCTGTTTCCAATCGTGACTGCCTTCACCGAGCAAGTTGGCATCTACAACCTTTCCGGCAATATAGAATCCGACCAACATACCCACTCCGTAAGTAGCTAAAGTGATCAATCCTTGAGCCGCACTCTTGGCCTTGTCACCTGCTTTGCTATCGGTATAAATCTGACCAGATACAAAGAAGAAATCGTAACATATTCCGTGCAAGACCACACCTGTAATAACCATAAAGAACAGTCCATCCATATCACCAAAGGCGAACAATAGATATCGTACTGCCCAAGCCAGCATCCCAACTAGAATGGTTTTCTTGAAACCGTATTTTTTAAAGAAGAAGGGTAATAACAGAATAAATACCGCTTCTGAGATCTGTCCAACAGTGGTCATTGCTGTGGAATTTTCCACACCACCCTCAGTTAAAAATGGACTTAGGTTTTGGTAGTAAAAAGCCAAGGGGATACAGATCAATACACTCGACAAGAAAAACACTAGGAAGTTTCTATCCTTAAGTAGCTTTAAAGCTTCCAGACCTAGAATGTCAGATAAGCTTACCTTTTGATCTTTACCTACTGATGGAGGTGTTTTAGGCAAGGCAAAACTGAAAACCCCTAAAATCGCAGAGGCAATTCCTACCATTAGGAAGGTATTTTGCAACATTCCTGCAGCAATATTTTCCTTGGAATCCCAAGCAAAAACAAAACTGATCACCAAACCAGCAACAATCCAACCGATGGTTCCAAAAACACGTACACGCGGAAATTCTTTAGATGGGTCGTTCATTTGATTGAACGCCACAGAATTCACCAAGGCTAAAGTTGGCATATAGGCAATCATGTATCCCAAGGTATAAGGATAGAAAGACGCTACGTCATCTGCGGTGTACATCATATACATCAGACCAGCTCCTACTACGTGGAGGATTCCCAAAATTCGCTCTGCATTAAAAAAGCGATCCGCAATGAGTCCAATAATAAAAGGTGCAATGATCGCTCCCCAAGATTGGGTAGAGAACGCTTGTGCAATTTCCCCGCCACTTGCAGAAAGGTTATTACCCATAAAGGTTCCTAAGGTCACAAACCAACCGCCCCAAATAAAGAATTCGAGGAACATCATAAAGGAGAGTTGGAAATAGGTGGATTTTTTCATTGTTTGTTAGTTTGGTTGTTATTACATGCTGCTACCCAAAGAAATGAGCAGGTCACGTGTGGCTTCAATTCCTTCTTGTTCTGAAAGATTATTTCCTTCATATTCTACACCGATGTAACCAGTATATCCTGCTTCCTTAACAATACGAAGCATTTTAGCGTAGTCAATTTTGGTCTCGTTGCCGTCTTCATCAAAATCGTAAGACTTAGCACTTACCGCTTTAGCAGCAGGCATCATGAGTTGAACTCCTTCATAAATGTCAGGGTATTCCATTTCACACTCGCCCCATTTTGCTCCGTCTTTACGCTTAACGCAAAAATTTCCGAAGTCTGGAAGGGTTCCGCAGTTATCCATTCCCACTGCATTGATCACCTCCATTAGAAGTGGTGCATTAGACGATTGCCATCCGTGGTTTTCCACTAAAACATTCACGCCTTTGGTCTTGGCATAAGCTCCTAATTTTGACAAACCGTCAATACTGTTGGCTTTCCATTCCTCATCATTCAAAGAACCGAACAGATTGATTCTGATAGAATGACAACCCAATTCTGCAGCGGCATCAACCCAACGTTTGTGGTTCTCTACCGCCTGATCACGAGCTGCCTCGTCATTGACAGAAAGATCACCTTCACCGTCAATCATGATGATGAGATTCTCCATTCCAGCTTCTTCACTCTCTGCTTTAAGTCTTTGGGTGATCGCCTTGATGGCTTCATCCTTGGTGTCGTATTCTTCCATCGCAGAATTGTACAACTGACTTACGTATTCCAATCCAGCAAAACCATTGTCTCTGGCATAAACTGCAAAGTCAAAAGGATCCATTCCGTCCTCCAAGATCATGCGGTGGATAGACCACTGAGCAAGCGACAGTTTGAAGAAAGGATCACTGGCCTTTTCAGCGGTGGTTTCTGCTGCGGTTTCGGCCTGATTTTCAGGCTCTTTTTCAGCTTTTTCAGACTTACAACTGCCTAGCGTAAAGGCAGTTAATAACAATATTAAAAGTGTAAACTTTTGACGAGTTAGTTGCATTTTCATTAGAAAAATTTTAGAAGAGGCATCAAATTAACAATAATAAATTTGATTTATTACAGATAAGATAATTAATTTAGATGCTCTGTAAAAATAACACCTTAAGGTTAATCTTACCAAAACTAAACAGTATAATGACAAGTTGTTTTCTCCCAAATCCTGATGCTGAATACGATGCGATCGTAGTAGGTACCGGAATTTCTGGCGGATGGGCCGCCAAAGAACTATGCGAGAACGGACTCAAGACCTTGGTCTTAGAGCGCGGTCGCATGGTTGAACACCCTCAAGATTACACCACGGCAAATTTAGACCCTTGGGATCTTCCCAATGGTGGAACTCCAAGCCGTGAGACTCGACTAAAAAAACACAAACAACACCGTACCGGTTATGTGACCAATGAAGCGCATCAACACTTTTTTGTGGATGATAAAAAGCACCCTTACAATGAGGACCGCCGCTTTGATTGGATCCGTGGATACCATGTTGGTGGTCGTTCCCTTATGTGGGGACGTCAAAGTTACCGCATGGGTGACATTGATTTTGAAGCCAACAAGAAAGAAGGTATCGCAGTAGATTGGCCAGTGCGTTATGCTGATGTAAAAGAATGGTATGATTATGTAGAGGAGTATATTGGTGTAAGTGGAACCAACCTAGGCTTGGATATTTTGCCTGATGGGAAATTCCTGAAGCCGATGGAGCTCAACTGTGTGGAAGAGCACCTGCAAGGGAAGATCAACGAAAGCTTTGATGACGGACGTGTATTGACCATTGGTCGTGCCGCACACATCACAGAAGGAACCAAGCCTGGCAAAGGACGTTCTCAATGTTTATATAGAAACCGCTGTATGCGCGGTTGTCCTTACGGCGCCTACTTTAGCTCCAACAGTAGTACACTTCCTGCTGCAGAGGCTACCGGTAATATGACTCTGAGACCAAACTCGATTGCTTATGAGGTGATCTATGACGATGCCACTCAGCAAGCAACTGGAGTTCGTGTTATTGATACGGAGACCAAAGAGAAGATGGAATTCAAAGCACAGATCATTTTCTTGTGTGCTTCTGCCGTTGCATCGACTTCAATTTTACTACAATCAAAATCGGATCGCTTTCCGAACGGACTTGGAAACGACTCTGGTGAGCTGGGCCACAACCTGATGGACCACCACTTTAGAGTAGGAGCTCGTGGAAAAGCAGTTGGATTTGACGACAAATACTTTAAAGGCCGCCGTGCGAACGGAATCTATATTCCTCGATTCAGAAACCTTGGAGGAAATACAGACGTAGATACCTTTAAGCGTGGTTACGGATATCAAGGAGGAGCTAATCGCGGTGCTTACGGCGATATGGTTGCCGAACTGAAATACGGTCCGGAGCTTAAAGAAGCTATCTTAAAGCCAGGGGAATGGAGCATGAATTTGCTTGCCTTTGGTGAGACCTTACCAGATCACAGCAACCGCATGTACCTGGATTACGACAAGCTGGATGAATGGGGCTTACCTACCGTGACTTTTGATGCGGACTTTGGTGAGAACGAACTCGCCATGCGTAAGGACATGAAAGAACAAGCGGTTAAAATGCTCGAAGCTGGTGGATTTACAGACATTACTACCTATGATGACATTGGCGGTATGGGTCTTGGAATCCACGAGATGGGAACGGCTCGTATGGGACGCGATCCTAAGACTTCAGTCTTGAATAAATGGAATCAGGTACACGCCTGTAAAAACGTTTATGTAACTGATGGATCCTTCATGACTTCAGCCGGATGCCACAATCCATCCTTAGGATATATGGCCTTCACCGCTCGCGCAGCTAATCACGCGGCAGAACAGTTCAAAAAAATGAAAGAAGCATAAACACTATAAACCATGGATAGAAGACAAGCACTTAAGAATATTGGACTTACTACAGGTTTTGTAGTGGCTTCACCCGCACTTTTCAGCTTACTGGAAAGTTGCACCAGTTCAGATCCAAAATGGGTTCCAGCATTTATGGACGAAACCCAGGCGATGGTTGTAGGTCGATTGGCAGATGTATTCTTGCCAAAGACAGAGGCTACACCAGCTGCTTCAGAACTGAACGTGGTTCAATTTATAGACACCTATTGGAACGACGTTTCCACAGTGAAATATCAAGGAAAGATCAAAACGGTCTTTGGAGAAGTTATTGGAAAGATGAAAGCCGAACACGGTGAGGACCTTTCTGTAATGACTGACGAGAACTATATGGCTTTCTTGGATGCCAATATGTTGCACCCAAGAGACGAAAAACCAGATCCACCAGGAACCAACCAAGGTTTTGAGGACTTTGAAGACGATACACCTGTGTCGGTTTCTAAGTTCCTGAATGGACTCAAATGGATGTGTATTAACGCCTATTTGGGAACCCAACAGATTGGAGAGGATTATCTGGTTTATGAACCTGTACCGGGAACCTATGTTTGTGATGATCTGCAAACACTCACCGGAGGAAAACGTTATTCACTTTAGTAGCGAATCCAAAGATGAAAAGAAGACAATTCATAAATAATGTAGCGCTCGCCTCGGTGGGCGCTTCGTTTTTAGGGGGAAGCCTAAAGGCACAAGCTGCCAACGCTTTTACGCCCGCAAAGAACAAA
This sequence comes from Gilvibacter sp., assembly GCF_013214815.1. Lineage (GTDB taxonomy): Bacteria > Bacteroidota > Bacteroidia > Flavobacteriales > Flavobacteriaceae > Gilvibacter. The sequence continues at coordinate 98,345 of NZ_JABSPU010000003.1, read as the reverse complement.
TTTCCTTTGCACTTTGCACCGCACGACGGCATGTTCAAAGCACATGCGGGAACAGACATTCTGGATCAGATCCAGTTTATGGCAGACCAAGGATTTACGGCCTTTGAAGACAATGAACTCAAGGGACGTTCACTGGCAACCCAAGAGGCTATGGCCGCTTTGCTCAAAAAACTCCAAATGACCATGGGTGTTTTTGTAGCGCATAAAATATATTGGAAGGAACCCAACTTGGCCAGCGGTAATGAAGATTACCTGAACGAGTTCTTGGCAGACATAAAAGATTCGGTCGCTGTTGCAAAACGCATCGGAGCCAAATGGATGACCGTAGTACCCGGCCACGCAGACCTGAGACTTTCTAAAGATTATCAAACCGCTAATGTGGTCAACGCTTTGCGCAAAGCCTGTGAAATTTTAGAGCCTCACGGTTTGGTCATGGTTTTAGAACCTTTGAACTTTAGAAACCACCCTGGATTGTTTTTAACCGAATCGCCTCAGGCCTATCAGATCTGCAAAGCAGTGAATAGTCCTTCCTGCAAAATTCTCTTCGATATTTATCACCAACAAATTCAAGAAGGCAATCTGATTCCTAATATAGAAGCCTGTTGGGATGAGATCGCCTATTTCCAGATCGGGGACAATCCAGGGCGCAACGAACCTGGTACCGGAGAGATCAATTACAGAAATGTATTTAAGTACATTCACGACCGCGGATTCCAAGGCGTTCTGGGAATGGAACACGGAAATTCTATGCCCGATAAGGCTGGAGAGCAAGCGGTGATTGATGCTTACCTATCCGCTTCAAACTTCGATTAAGGAAATCGTAAAAAATATCATATAAATTAAATACCCCTAATTTTTTAGGGGTATTTTTTACTATGTTGATAAAAATTAATTACTACCCCCTATTTTTTAGGGGGTATACTATTTTAAATTATATTTTTGATACATCAACTCACAGATTATGAAGAAAATCGAGGCGATCATCAGGAAATCAAAGTTCGAAGCAGTTAAACAAGCCCTGCATGAAGTGGAAGTCAACTTTTTCTCCTATTGGGATGTTTCTGGACAGGGAAATGAAAAGCACGGCTCTGTTTATAGAGGTGTACCCTACAAAACCAGCGATATCCAACGCCGATGGCTTTCTATTGTAGTCAATGACGATTTTGAAGAGCGCACCGTACAAGCGATCATCGAATCGGCAAAAACGGGCAGTGTTGGAGACGGAAAGATCTTTGTTAGCCCAATTGAAGAAGTTTATAGAATTCGCACCGGAGAAAGCGGTGGACAAACCTTATAAAAATTACCATGGAGCACGCAGTATTTACCATCAACAATGTATGGATGATGATCTCAATAGGCTTGGTATTCATCATGCATTTGGGCTTTGCTTCCCTGGAATCGGGATTGACTCGTTCTAAAAATACCATCAACATTTTGTTTAAGAATGTCATGATATTGGCCATTGGCCTTTCTACTTATGCCTTCTTTGGGTTCAGCCTCATGTATCCCGGAGAAGCCTTTGCTGGCGCATACTTTGGTTTTAAAGGGTTCGGGCTGCCGCTCCCCAATGGTGGCCTGACCGAAACCTATAATATGGGCTATACCTTTTACACGGAATTCTTATTTCAAGCCATGTTTGCCGCAACAGCCGCAACCATAGTATCCGGAGCCGTTGCAGAACGCATTAAGATCAACAGCTTTTTGATCTTCTCCTTGTTCTATGTTGGCTTGATCTACCCCATCGTAGGTATGTGGCATTGGGGTGGCGGATTCCTTGCAGCCATGAACTTCCATGACTTTGCAGGTTCTACCTTAGTGCATTCTGTGGGTGGATGGGCTGCACTCATCGCTGTGATCTTGTTAGGCCCTAGAATTGGAAAATATACAGCAGATGGCATAAAACCCATTTTTGGACACAATGTACCCTTAGCGACGCTGGGCGTATTTTTACTTTGGTTTGGATGGTTTGGATTTAATGGCGGATCCGTGCTGAGTGCGGATCCTGCCACAGTATCTTTAGTTCTAGTGACCACATCCTTAGCCGCTGCTACCGGAGCTGTAGGTGCATTTTTTACTTCCTATATTAAGTTTAGATCTTATGACGTGACAATGATCCTTAACGGCGTCCTAGCTGGTTTGGTTGGAATAACTGCGGGCGCCGATGTCATGTCGCCAAATGAGGCTATGATCATTGGAGCTATCTCCGGCGGCTTGTGCGTATTGGCTATTAGTATGATAGACAGACTCAAACTTGACGATCCTGTTGGAGCCATCTCCGTGCATTTGGTGTGCGGTGTCTTCGGAACTCTGGCCGTTGGTATGTTTGGAGACAAAGCCGGATTGGGTCAGTTGTGGATTCAATTCAAGGCCATAGCGATCATTGCGGGATTCTGCTGCTTGACCTCTTTCATCATCCTGTACACCATTAAACGCACTATGGGTCTGCGTGTTACTGCCAGAGAAGAGATTGAAGGATTGGACACGCATGAACACGGCATGACCGCCTATCCAGATTTTCGTTTGAACGAGCATTAAGTCGGCGTTTTTAAGAAGTATTTTTTCGTATTTTTGAGGCCTATTAGGCGCAGCTGGGCATACCTTGTAATGTTATTGAGGTATTGATGACCAAGTGCGCATTACAGACACGACAAGATTCCTGTTTATGGCCTATTTATTTACCTCTGAAAGTGTTTCAGAAGGACACCCAGATAAAATTTCCGATCAAATCAGCGACGCACTGCTGGATCATTTCTTAGCCTTTGACCCAGAGGCCAAAGTTGCTTGTGAAACCTTAGTAACCACAGGACAAGTGGTTCTTGCCGGGGAGGTCAAAAGCAATACCTATTTGGACGTACAACAGATTGCCCGAGATGTGATCAATAAGATTGGTTACACCAAAGGAGCCTATCAGTTTAGTGGCGATTCCTGCGGAGTGATCTCCTTGATTCACGAACAATCTCAGGACATCAACCAAGGAGTTGATCGCGCCAGCAAAGAAGAGCAAGGTGCCGGAGACCAGGGAATGATGTTTGGTTACGCCACCAGTGAGACGGAAAACTATATGCCATTGGCTTTAGAGATCTCGCATTCCATTCTACAGGAACTGGCTGCCATCCGAAGAGAAAACAACCAGATCACTTATTTAAGACCTGACAGCAAAAGTCAAGTAACCATAGAATACAGCGACGACAATGTACCTCAGCGCATTGACGCCATTGTGATCTCTACCCAACACGATGATTTTGACAGCGATGACGACCGCATGCTAGCCAAGATCAAAAAAGACTTGGTTGAAATTTTGATCCCAAGAGTGAAAAGCAAATTACCAGCTTACGCGCAGGCCCTTTTCAATGACGATATAGTTTACCACATTAACCCAACTGGGAAATTTGTAATTGGCGGACCACACGGAGACACCGGACTCACCGGACGTAAGATCATTGTAGACACTTATGGTGGTAAAGGAGCTCACGGCGGAGGTGCCTTCAGCGGAAAAGATCCTTCTAAAGTGGATCGTTCTGCAGCCTATGCCGCAAGACATATTGCAAAAAATCTGGTTGCCGCTGGAGTAGCTAAAGAAGTATTAGTACAAGTTTCTTATGCCATTGGTGTAGTAGAACCTACCTCTATTTTTGTAGACACTTACGGAACCACCTTAGTTGATTTGACCGATGGAGAGATCGCACGCCGAGTAGCTGATATCTTTGATATGCGTCCAGCAGCTATTGAAAGCCGACTCAAATTGCGCAGCCCTATGTATTCAGAGACAGCTGCCTACGGACATATGGGAAGAAAACCTCAAACCGTAAATAAGGTATTTGAAAGTCCTTATTCTGGACGGGTTGAAAAAGCGGTGGAGCTCTTCACCTGGGAAAAACTCGATTATGTTGACCAGGTAAAATCAGCCTTCAGCTTATAACACAAAAAAAGGGAACTCGTTAAAGTTCCCTTTTCTTTTTCATTGCATCAATCAACACTACAATTCGTAGCGCACTATCAACATCACTATTCGAGGCAGTACAAAGAACTGCGAAGTGTTGTTGAAGTTTTCGTTAAAGCTGTCGTTGTTTAAAAAGTCAACATCCAAAAGGTTGGTCGCTTGCAATTGGTATTCCCACTTGCTGTCTTTTTCTCGGTAATACAGATTGGCATCTAAGAACGAATAGGTGTTCTCAATGGTTCCTGCCGCGTCCGTATAGTTGAAGTAACTCCACTCCGCATTGAGAGTGAAATTCTGCAAGAATACCGCGTCAAAATTCACAAAAGGCTGATGGGTTGTAAAAGTAGACTCCACCCCTGCGTTGTCATAGTTATTCAGCGTAAGACGATATCCCAATTCAACGTTTGGCCACTCGCGGAAGCTGGTTCTCAAACTGGTATTATAGCTCTGGGTAAAGTTGATACTCTCACGAATATCTTGATTAATGATGTTGTTGAATTTACCCCAACTTACGTTTCCACCTAAAGAAAAACGTAGACGCTTGATGTTCTTGGTAAACCTTGCAAAGGCAGACAAGGTCTCATCTGCAAAGTTACTGTTCAAGTTGATCGGATTAGAGATCTGCGTAATTCCAGCCAAAGCTGTATTGTTCTTGATCGCTTCTATTCTACGGGTGTAGTTGATGTTCGCACTCACGTTGGTGTAGTTGAACATATTGAAGCTGAAGTAAGTCAAATTGTAGTTGTGCACAAAGGCATTCTCCAAATTGCGATTACCTCTAAACAAGCGGTTGTAGTTGTTAAAGATAAATCCTTCCGCAAAGTTATTTACGTCCGTATACTGCGCTTGGATGGAGTAGTTGAAGCGGATATTCTCGCTCTTTTTAAGCTCTACTATTGCGTTGAAGTTCGGCAACACCAACCATTCGTTATTCTCAGAAACACTGCCCAACTGTTCGCTTTTTACGCGGTAGTTGTGCAAAGTTGCTCCAGGAGTGAAGGTGAAGATCCCCGCCTTGAATTTATAGTTAACTCCTAAGAAGTAATCACTAAAATTAAAGGTCACGTCGTTGTTGAACTCATCGTCCTCAAAGGCCACAGGAGCACCAGTAAACATAAATTCTTGGAAGATCCCAGAATTGAAATCTTGACGACTCAAGGTCGCTCCCACATTGATGTTCACGTTGCTTTTGTTGTTGATCACGTAGTAGTAATCCACCTTGGCATCTAACTTATTGGTTTTGATGCGTCGCTGCTGATTCACATCATAACGATCCATGCGTTGCAGTGGATCAAAAGTATCTTGAGAGCTGTCAAATGGCGCCGACGGATTCACTTGCGTAAACACCCCGCGGAACGGAATTGAATCTTGGATCACACTGTAAAACGGATCCTCATCTTGATACAAATGCTGCACCTGCCCCGCAAAGATGTTGTTCTCATCTAAGGTATAGTAGGCGTTGATGTTTTGATTTATTGAAAATGGAGTCGTGTTCTCGTCTTCATTGATCTCATTAGGATTGTTATTTACCGTCGAAATAATGGAGCTCACTTCGCTTTGATCTGAAGTCTTTCCAAGTACATCATAATCCAATTGGAAGTTGGAGTTCGGCTTGTAAATAGCACTCAACTTAAGCATACCCAACTGCGTGCGCTGATCGTTCACATTGTTGGTAGTCTCCGTAATACCAGTAGCCACATAATTTCTAATTGTATTTGTGATATAGCTGGTGCGGTTATCTGATAGAATCGAAAAACCACTTATATCTAATGCCTTGCTAGCATTCCAACTAAAGTTAGCCGCTAAGAATGAGGTCTCAATGGAATTGGCGCGGTTGTTCTGCCCAACGGCAAAACCGAGGTCTCCAGTATTTATATTGAAATTGGTTCCACCACCACGGTTAAAGTTTCTAAAACCTCCGGTGAAGTTAAAATAGTCCCTAAAGGTAAACGGCACCTGTCCAATATCATTGAAATCTGTAATGATGTTGATGCTGTAGTCCGGGCTGTAATAGAACAGTTTAGGGTAGATCAAATAACGGTCTTTCTCGTCGCTATCAAATCCAATTCCCCCAGAAACCTCACCAAACCAAAAGTTCTTTTTGCCCTCTTTGAGTTTGATGTTTATGGCGATGTTGTCCTGATCATTCCCCAGGCCTCGCATTTGATCCACCTCGTTATAGTTTCTCAAGACCTCCACCTTATCTACCGCATCTGCTGGGATATTTTTTGTGGCGAGTTTAGAGTCTCCGTCAAAGAAGTCCTTGCCTTCTACCATTACTTTGGAAACAGCCTTCCCTTCTACTTCTATCTCTCCGTCATCGTTGATCTCCACTCCTGGAAGCTGCTTCATGACGTCTTCTAACTTACGTTCATTACCTGTTGTAAAGGAATCGGCATTGTAAACTATGGTATCCCCTTTCACGGTCACCGGCATCTCGTAGACGATCTCCACCCCGTCCAATTGATTGGGCGCAGGGTTCAAGGTTACGTCTCGCGTCATGTCGTCGGATCCTTCTGGAACCGTCACATCAAACTCTTTGGTTTCCAAACCTAAAAAGCTCGCTTTTAGGGTGTAGGTATTGTTCGTCGGGAGATCTAATTGATATCGACCTTCATAATTGGTGATCGCATAAGATTCGATCTCCCCGGTTTCTTTTATGGTTGCGATGATGTTCGCTAACTCTAAAGGTTCTCCGATAGAGTCTTTGATCACCCCTCTTAATTTGATGCTCTGCGCGTCTGCGTCAAAGCTAAATAAAGACAATAGGATGCTTATAAAGAGTAATTTCTTCATGGTTGGCTGCACTGTATTTTGATTGATTGATTATCCTCGGAATCCGCCGCGTCGTCCGCCGCGTCCACGGCCCCACATTTCGCGCATTTCTTCCATTTTTTCTGCGACTATCGTTTGGTACTCCTCACGAGTGACCTTCTTTCCTTTAGAAGGTGCTTTGATCTCGATGGTATCCTCCGGATTCATCACAATTTTAGAACATAGAATAGTTGTTCGGTATACGTTGAGTTCAAGGATGAGTCCTGGTAATCCGCCGTATTCTCCCGGTCCGTGTTTCACTGGAATCATAGGCGTGTACCAAGCGGTAACGATCACTTCTTTTGGAATTTCAATTTGACTCATTGGGTCATCATCCGCACTGGCGGTGGCTGTAGAGTCTTTGGCGGTTTCATCGTCAGCCTTAGCATCTCGATTTCTATCACCTCTGCGGCGAGCCATGCTCCAATCGTTCTCATCGATCTTTTTCACCGCGGTCACTTTGATGGCCAAATATTGACCGATCATTTTGGACTCTTTGGTCTCTTCCCATTCCAAATTGGCGATCTCGTCTTCAATCAGAAATTGCTTGCCGTAGAATTCTTGCTCTTGGACCAGTTGCCCGGTCTCTAGATTCTTGTACTGATCTCCGGGAGTAAAACTACCCATCATCATTCCCATCCAACGGCTACCCCCGTTCGCGTCTGTCTCTAAAACCTCTTCTTCCTTGTAGATAGATTCCTGTCCATTGAAGGTTAGAATGTAGGTTTTCTCGAGGTATCTGCGCATACGCTCAGCGATCATTTTTTTCATCTCCTCCGTCATTTCACGACCGCCCCAATCCATATCCACAGTGGTTTTTGATTGGTAATAGGCCTTTCCGCTAAATTCTTGAGCGCTCATGCCGATACTCAGAAGCATCAACATTAAGGGTAGTAATTTCTTCATGTCCTTGACAATTAACAGTTTAGTGGTTTATAACAAAGCTAATTTAAAGTCTTTAGACTCGCAGAAGTGCTAGAGGTTTATTAAAGCTTTGTTAAAGTTCACTAACCGCCAATTCTGATCTCAAAACTGTTGCCGTCACGGCGACCGTTGCTCGGCTGATAACGGTCTTGCATTTCTTTCATCTTCTCCTGCATGATGGCGTTATATTCGTCTTGGGTCACTTCCTTCCCTTTGGTTGGCTCATTGACCTTTACTCCATCTTTAGGATTCATGACGATCTTACTGCAAAGTATGCTCTGATCTCCGTCCGAAATTTCTAAGATAAGTCCCGGCAATCCATAATGTCTTCCCGGACCGTGCCCTAGCGGGATTTGCGGCGTATACCATGCGGTAATGGTAATTTCCTCTTCAACAGCCTCGCTGCTCGAGTCTTTACCTTCTTCTGTATCGGAGCTAAATGAAGTATGTACTGTTCGATTTTCTGTGCGCGTTGCCTTAAAACAAGTGTACTGCCCAATGTTTTTGGTTTCTTTAGTCAAAGTCCACTCCAACTCTGGTAAGGAATCTTTGATCAAAAAGGTCTTTCCAAAAATGCCGCTTTTATTGGCCAGGCGATTCTCAGCAATGTTCTTGTAAAGCACGTCAGCTTCTCCGGCTCCAGCCACAACAATTTGCATTCCGCCTCCGCCTACTGCAGGAGCATCAAGTGATTCCACAACCTTATATAAGGAAGCATCTTTATTAAAGTCTAGCGTGTACTCTTTCTCAAACTGCTTCTTCATCATAGCAATAAGCTGCTCTTGCATTTCTGAAGGCACCTGAGTACTGTCTAATTGAATCTCTAATTTGGTTTGTGTTTTGTAGGTAGCAATGCCTTGAAAATCCTGTGCATGTAAGGATCCGACGATCAGCGAAAAGGCTACCGATAAATAAACGAGTGTTTTCATGATTGTTCTTTTTTTGTTTTGATGACACTACAAAGATGCGCAAAGACAATATTAAAGCAAGTTAAGCATTGTTAAGCACTGTTAAGCGATTTGGAAAATGCTAATCAATAGACCTACTTTTGAAATATGAAGCCAGGAAAATATCAAGGCATATTGTATTTCATCATCACCGCGATTGTATTCACATTATCGTTGCAGGCCTATTGGTTCTATCGCAGTTTTAAGGCGGAGCAACGTGAGCTGATGGCGAATGTTCAGGTGAGCCTTAACAAGGCCGTAGATGATTATTACACCCGCTTAGCCCAAGAGCAAAGCATGCTTTTTGCCAGTGACACCCTCACACTCACCTACGATGCCAACACGATAAATCTGGGGGAACAATGGGCCTTTCTTGACAGTATGCCAAAGGGGACCATTCATCGTTATGAGTTCAATGATTCCACAAATCATTCCACCATGACGGCAATTAGCATCGTTGATTCGGTTGTGAAAAACAGAACACCTGAGGGCCTTAGAGATACCGTACGCAGCTTCTTTCAACGTCTTGGGAGAAAGCCTTTTGAGCAATTGACCAATAAAATCGTGATCTCCTTTGCAGAAGAAGAAATGTCTTTACCTGTTTTAGATTCGATCTTTCACGAGGAATTACACGAGCGTGAACTGTGGATCGATTACAGTTTAAAGTACGACACGCCTTGGGGTGAAACACAAACCCTGGGCACTTTGAACTCCAATCCATCGGTAAAGTCTTTGCAAGCCAAATCTAGCTTTTTAATGCAAGACAGCTCCTTAAAAGTCTTCTTTAGAAATACCACCCCACTCATCTTGCACCGCAACGGCATTAGTTTGGGACTCTCTTTGATCTTTGTGGGTTGTATCATTGGATGTTTGCTTTATTTGCTCAGAATCATCAGAGAACAAAAACAATTGGCAGAGATCAAGAACGATCTGATCTCCAACATCACCCATGAGTTTAAAACGCCTTTAGCCACCATTGGTGTGGCTCTGGAAGGCATCCAAAGGTTCAATGCGGATAACGATCCAGAGAAGAGTAAAAAATACGCAGCCATGTCTCAAGAGCAGGTTAAAAAACTCTCGGGCATGGTAGAAAAACTATTAGAGACCGCCACGCTAGACAGCAACGCACTCATTTTGAATAAAGAAGAAATTGACCTCGTCGCCCTTTGTAAGCGTTTAGCTGTTTTGCCAGAGGCCTATGTGAGCTCACAGAAATCCATCAGCCTCAATGCCGCGCCAGAAGATCTAAAAATTCACGCCGACGCCTTTCATTTAGAGAACTTGATCAACACTTTGATTGACAACGCGCTGAAGTACGGCGGAGACATCATCAGCCTAAATATTACCACCGATGCCGCCGGAGTAAAGATCGCGGTGCACGACAACGGAAATTCATTAAACAAGGCGCAAAGTCAGCGTATTTTTGAAAAGTTCTATCGGGTCCCAAAAGGCGACACCCACGACGTAAAAGGCTTTGGAATTGGTCTGTACTACGCCAAGAACATCATTGAAAAGCACGGAGGAACTATAGGCGTGAACTTAAAAAATGGCACTACCTTTACCTTAACCCTTCCACATGAATAAGCCCATCCACATAGTATTGGCAGAAGATGAACCGGCCTTGGGTCAAATCATCAAAGAAAGCTTGGAAACTCGTGACTTTAAGGTTACACTTTGTGTTAACGGGCAGGAAGCTTTAAAAGCCTACCAACAAGAAAAACCAGAACTTTTGGTCCTGGACGTTATGATGCCGCTTAAAGACGGTTTCACTCTAGCCAAGGAAATTCGCGCAGAAGACACCCAAACACCGATCATCTTTTTAACAGCCAAATCCCAAACAGAAGATGTAGTCAACGGGTTCAACTTAGGCGGAAACGATTACCTAAAAAAACCCTTCAGCATGGAAGAGCTGATTGTTCGGATCAAAAATGCACTTAAGCAAAACGACGATCCGGACAAAAACACCACCTTCCAATTGGGTGCTTTTAACTTTAACGCCAACCGTCAAGAATTGCAGTACAAATCCAAAGAGCCTGTAAAATTGACCCATCGGGAAAGCGAACTGCTCTTTCACCTCTGCGCTAACAAAAATCAATTGTTGGATCGCTCCTTTATTTTGAAAAAGCTTTGGGGCAGTGACGACTTTTTTAACGCTCGATCCATGGATGTATTTATCTCCAATTTGCGCAAAAAACTCAAAGCAGATTCCAGCCTTCAAATAGTCAATGTTCGCGGTTACGGATACAAGCTGATATGTGATTAGTTTTTGTATCTTGACTGCATGAAGATGCTGTTGTTTTTACTGATGCCGGTTTTGGCTTTTGGGCAGTTGAAGCTCGATAACAAAAGCCGTTTGGACGCCGATAAGTTTATTGGAGTGGACGCCTACAACAACACCTATTCTGTGGTCAACAATGCCTTGATCAAAACCAGTGAAAGAGACCGCTGGAACTACGCAGATTTTACTTTGGGCAGCATAGCTGCAGTAGACATCATTAATCCTTTGCGGATCTTGGTTTACTACGCCGATTTCAATATTGCTGTGTTTCTAGATAACACCTTAAATGAAATTGAACGTGTCAATTTCAATGAAGTGGAAGATTATCTGAACATTGAGGCCGTTAGAGTAGCAAATAACAACAGTGTTTGGGTCTTTAACAAAGACGCACAGCAGTTAGAACTCTACAATTACAGATCGGGGAAACGCAGTATCATTTCGCAGCCCGTAGAAGGCAACCTTGTGGCTACAGCAAGCGACTTCAATTTTTGTCATCTTTTGACCGATTCTGAGGTGATCACTTATAATGTTTATGGAAGTATTCTTCGGATTTTTGACAACCCTGGTTTTACACAGATCTGGACCTCTCCGCAGCGAGGCTTAATTGCTCTAGATGAGCAAGATGTGATCTATTTTACGGAGGCTCCAGAGCAGCAATTTGAGGCTGCTGAATCGGGCACAAAAATTGCCGTTAAAGACTTGCAACTAACTTCAGATTTCCTGTATATTTACGATGGAGAATTCGTGTATTCCTTCAGACTAACCAAACTCTAAACAATCCTAATTGTATGCATGTTGCGATAGCCGGAAACATTGGCTCAGGAAAGACTACGCTCACCAAATTATTGGCAAAGCACTACAAATGGCAACCCCATTTTGAGGATGTGGAAGACAATCCTTATTTGGATGATTTTTATAACCAAATGGAACGTTGGTCTTTCAATTTGCAGATCTATTTCTTGAACAGTCGGTTTCGTCAAATTGTGGATATTAGAGAAAGTGGAAAGGATTATATCCAAGACCGCACGATCTATGAAGATGCGTACATCTTTGCTCCTAACCTACACGCGATGGGCTTGATGACCAATCGCGATTATGAAAATTACCGTTCGCTGTTTGATCTGATGGAAAGTGTTACTGAGGCGCCTGATCTGTTGATCTATTTGCGCAGTTCCATTCCCAATTTAGTGAGTCAGATCCACAAAAGAGGACGTGAATATGAGAACTCCATCAGCATTGATTATTTAAGTCGACTCAACGAGCGCTACGAAGCTTGGATTCACGATTACGATAAGAGCAATCTGTTGATCTTTGATGTGGATACGCTTAATTTTGTAGACAATCCGGAAGATCTCGGAAGTGTGATCAGTCGCATTGATGCCGAGCTTCACGGACTCTTTTAACACATACCCCAATCAGCTATGAAAAATTTAAAATTGCTAGCCCTGCTGCTGCTTGTTCCTATGTACATTGCTTGCAGCTCTGACGATGATTCCACTACAACCACGGAAGAAGAAGCCGAATTTTCCTTAATAGGAACCTGGACTGCTGAGACCATTGACTTTGACTCTACAATTACCACTGTAATTGAAGGCTTACCTGTGACCGCCACTCAAGAAGGCGAAGGTTTTGATATAGACGCAACTGTTACCTTTTCTGAAGACCCGAATGAAGTAAGCTCAGAAGGACAATTCTCCATGACTGTAACAACGACTTTTTTAGGCGTTAGCGAAGAGGAGACCTTAGAAAACCTCGATCTTTTGGGAGATGGCACCTGGAGCTTGGAAGACAACACGCTTACCATTACCAGTACTGCAGATGACCAAGATGCTGTGATCACTATTGAACTGCTTAGCGAAGACATGCTTCGTTTGCGTATTGAGCAAACTGAGATTCTTGATACACCAGTAGGCAGCGGTGAAGTTGATGCTATTTTTGTAGCGACTTTCTCAAGATAAACATCTAAATCAAATAGTCTATTTTTGTTCGTAACGAAATCTGTTGATTTTCATCCTAATTACATGCAAAAATTTTTGATCGTACTGTTTTTAATGGGTTCGAGTCTTAAGTTATTCGGACAGTCCCCTAATGCAGATACACTTGCTCAAGACGCCAACATTTGGCAAACCCTAAAGTATGATGCCAAAAGTGCCTTTGGAGGCTTTAAACACAGCATTACTGCGCCTGTTCGTTGGCAGGGAGACGACTTTCTCACGGCAGTGAGCGTAATCACCGCAACTTCCATGTTTACGGCTTTGGATCAATCAGCGCGTAACTATTTTGTAGAACAAGAACCCAACGCCCCTGGCGTACTCAAGGAATTCGGTTGGTACTTTGGAAGCCCTCAGAATTTCTTTATGGTCTCTGGCGGTATCTACGGATTTGGACTTTTGACCAAAAATGAAAAGGTTCGTAAAACTGGAGTGTTGATAATTGCCTCCGCAGCCACCTCCGGCCTTTTTCAAACCTTTTTTAAAACCGCTGTTGGTCGTGCACGACCTGACGACTTTACCGGTCCTTTTGAGTTTGAACCTTTTAAAGGAACCGCACGTTACCACTCCTTCCCTTCTGGACATACCATCCTCTCCATTTCTATGGCGCATTCCATTGCCAAGCAGTTTGACAATATCTGGGTGAAATCTGGAATTTACGCTCTAGGTAGCATTGCGCCCGTTTCGCGTTTATGGGACGATGCGCATTGGGTAACCGATATTGTTTTAGGAGCAGCAATAAGCATAGCTGTTGTAGATAGTGTAGACAACTACCTTTTTGGAAGCCGTCGCTATGAGGACAGTTATCAAAACCGCCACAGGATCAGTTGGCGCTTTACTGCCGGTTATAATACCGTCGGTTTAGTAGGAACATTTTAAAAACAAAAAAGCCGCTCAATTGAGCGGCTTTTTTTATATCTAAAGGTTTTATTATTTAGACGATCCGTCTACTACCTTTTTCACTTCTTTTACGATCTCAATGTCTACTGAAGCACCTTCTGCCTCTTTGTAAGCTTCCACCTTAGCTTCAACTTCTTCTGGAGTTCCAGTAAAGGTCTCTGTAGTAGTTTCACCGTCTTTAGTGATCTTTACCGTAGCTGTAGCAGTTGCTTCAGCATCCTCGTCCATAGTCACCTCAACCGTGATATCTTCAGTTCCTTCTGCCAAAGCAGTAGCGTCTCCGTTCATTTTGATGATGGTGGTAGTACCATCCTCAGAAACGAACTTTACGTTACCAGCTTCAATCACGTTATCAGCATAAGCTTCTTCTCCGTGACCTCCTAAGATCGGAGCAATTACCAATCCAACCAAACAAGTCAATTTGATCAAGATGTTCATAGACGGTCCTGAAGTATCTTTAAATGGATCACCAACAGTATCTCCAGTTACAGCCGCTTTGTGTGCGTCAGAACCTTTGTAAGTCATCTCACCGTCGATCTCAACACCAGCTTCAAATGATTTCTTAGCATTGTCCCAAGCACCTCCAGCGTTGTTTTGGAAAATCGCCCACATCACACCACTAACACATACACCAGCCATATAACCTCCTAGTGGCTCAGCACCGAAGATCAAACCGATTGCGATAGGAGTCAAAATAGTGATCAATCCAGGAACGATCATCTCTCTCAAAGCAGCTTTAGTAGAAATGTCTACACACTTCGCATACTCTGGAGTTCCAGTTCCTTCCATAATTCCAGGAATCTCTTTAAACTGGCGACGTACTTCTTTTACCATTTCCATAGCAGCCTTACCTACAGACTTCATAGCCAAGGCAGAGAATACTACAGGAGTCATTCCCCCTACAAATAGAGCGGCCAATACATCCGCCTTAAAGATGTTAATCCCCTGGATACCTGTAAAGGTTACATAAGCAGCAAACAATGCCAAAGCAGTCAATGCTGCAGAAGCAATTGCAAATCCTTTTCCAACAGCGGCAGTTGTGTTACCTACTGAGTCAAGGATGTCTGTACGTTGACGTACGTGCTCTTCTAGTTCACTCATCTCAGCAACACCACCGGCGTTATCTGCGATAGGACCGAATGCATCGATTGCCAACTGCATAGCAGTAGTTGCCATCATTGCAGAAGCAGCAAGTGCAACTCCGTAGAATCCAGCAAGCTCATAAGAACCGTAGATCGCAGCAGCAAAAAGAAGTACTGACCACAGTGTAGATTTCATACCTACAGCAAGACCAGCGATGATGTTTGTTGCAGCACCAGTTCCTGAGTTTTGTACAATATCAAGTACAGGTTTCTTCCCTAGAGAAGTATAGTATGCAGTAACGAAAGAAATCAAGGCTCCAACGGCCAATCCGATACATGCAGACCAGAATACGTTCATAGAAGCGATCTCCTTAGCACCTTCCCCGAAGAAGTTCATGGTCAAGGTCTCTGGTAACATCCAACCGATAAGGAAGTAACTAGCGATCAAAGTAATGATGATCGCGAACCAGTTACCCATATCCAAGGCTTTCTGTACCTGCGCTTCTTTAGCGTCGTTATTTTTGATACGAACCAAGAATGTTCCTAAGATAGAAGCCAATACTCCAACACCAGCAATTACTAGCGGAAGTAAGATAGGCCCCATATTGTTAAATGCGTCTGTGTAAGCCGCTGTAGCGCTCATGTCACGAATAACATAGTTACCCAATACCATGGCAGCCAATACAGTTGCTACATATGAACCAAACAGGTCAGCTCCCATTCCAGCAACGTCTCCTACGTTATCACCAACGTTATCTGCGATAGTTGCAGGGTTACGAGGATCATCTTCTGGGATACCCGCTTCTACTTTACCTACAAGGTCAGCTCCAACGTCAGCAGCTTTGGTATAGATACCACCACCAACACGAGCAAAAAGTGCAATACTTTCCGCACCAAGAGAGAATCCTGCAAGGGCTTCAAGTACAATGGTCATGTTGTCGTAGAAAGAGCCATTAGCACCCATAAACTGTCCAATGAAGAACATGAATAGTAAGCTTAGACCCAATACAGCAAGACCGGCTACACCTAATCCCATTACTGTACCACCACCAAAGGAAACTTGCAATGCCTGTGGAAGACTTGTCTTAGCTGCCTCTGCAGTACGTGCGTTTGCTTCTGTTGCAACGCGCATTCCGATGTTTCCAGCCAAAGCTGAGAAGAACGCACCAAGGATGAATGCAGGAACGATCATGATGCTTGTGGTCTCAACCATTTGAGACACTCCAAACAATGCTGCGGATGCTACCACAACAAAGATCAATAACAAACGGTACTCAGCATTCAAAAAGGCCAATGCACCTTCTTTAATACTTTTAGAGATGGATTGCATGCGCTCGTTTCCGGCAGCTTGCTTCTTCACCCAGCTCATCTTTACAAGCATGAATAGAAGACCTAGCACAGCTAGTGCAATAGGTACCCAAATAATGTTTGATTCTAACATATTTCTATTTTTAGTTGACTTTCAATTTGCGACCGCAAAAGTAATGAAATCAGTCGGGATATAAAATTTAGAAACGCAAATATAACCACCTAAATAAGGCGTTACCTAAAAAATTGAATACTAGTGAATTAAAACCCTTGAACTCAAGGCTGATAAGAAGTGTGACCCCCCTCGTCTAAAAACTAAACCCAAAAGTTCCCGTGACACCAAAGCGGCGTGCATCGGGGTTATCGAGGTAGTTTCCTCTAAAATTGAAGTCTAAACGGAAGATTTTGAAGATGTTCCCGATTCCGACACTCCATTCCCAATAAATGTCCTCTGGCGCTTGGTAAGGTATGTTTGAGGCATTCAGGGCGATGTTGGCATCGGATATCTCTCCGTAAACCGCTCTAAACCCGATGACCTCTCTCAAGTTGAGCTTTCTCAAGCCTGGAATTCGTGAAAAGAAGCGCCCTCCAAAGTCGTGTTGCAAGTGGAAGGAGGCATAAGTGTCGCTCACAAATTCGTAAAAGTCCAACTGATTAAAGGTGTTGTAAATACTGAACAGCGTCTGGTTTCCTGGAATTGGACTCAACAAAGTCAGCGGCACTTCTCCGAAGATCTTCCCAACCTCAATGGTGGTATAAGCGCGACCAAAACCACCAATATTCCACGGCTGCGTATACAGCGCCTGGAGCTTTTGATACTCAAAGTCGCTGTTAAAGACATCCTTGATTCCAAAGGTGGCTCCCACAAATATCGAAGCAAATCCGCCATCGTTGATTACCGTGCGTTCCACGCCGTAACCGGAAGTCTTGCGTCCAGGGGTATAAAACAATCCCGTGGAAAGCTCTGCTTGTCTCACCTCGGATTGTATGCCGCCGTTCTCATCAAAATAGTCCAAACTGAAAGTATCCGTGGCCGAGGTTAATGTTCTAAACGAACCCGTCGTTCTGAAAATGAAATTCTTATAGGGTTCAAACTCAAATCCAACGGTACTCAGATTGATCCGCGTTAGCCTGTCGTTGGCTCCCACAGTAATTAATGCCGATGAGGCCAAGTTCCTACCGAGCACGTCGTTGGTGTTGGTCAGTGACGCGCCAGTTTGTTCGGTGTCCTTCCGGTGACCTCCAAAAATGATGAATCGGGAGCGCCTATCGAGCAGCCACTTCCCGGAGAGTCCAAATTTGAAGCGTTCGTCTCGAAAACCATAAGCACCAAAGCCCTCAATACGCCACATATCGTTGCGGCCAAAATAAGTTCGTCCACCCAAACGGATCCGCAGCCCTTCTGCCTCGTTAAATCCGAAGATGGAAAACACCGGCCCAAAATCGAAGTTTGGAAATTCGTAATAGCCGCTGGCAAGAACACTACCTATATTGTATAAGGTCTTGAATCTAGGAACCGTTTTCAAGGTGTCCAATAGGGTATAGATCTGCTTTTCATCCTTATTGAGATCCTCCATGCGGTTCTCATCCCAAAAATCATCTGGCCTATTGTAGACCTCGTAATCATAAGGATCTACTTGATCTTTATAAAAGTCCCGCTCTTTTGGAATGTCAAATTGGTAATTATCGTAGAGTGTGGTACGCTTCCCATAGATACCGCGAGCCCCTTCTTTTTTACGCAGACTAAAATCACTCAGAAAATAATCTCGGGTGATCAAAAAGATGGAATCGTTGAGCACATCAAACTCCTGTTCAATATAAACCTCCCGCACCCAGTTCAAATTGGCACTCTTAGTGGCCTGCATATTGATCTCCTTAATGGCCCAAGTAGTATCGTTCACCCAAAAGTCTCCTTTAAAGGTCAATTCATTCTTGCGCCGTGGGTAGTATACTATATTGTAGCACCACTTATCTCCAATATACGCAGAGTCCAACAGCACATAATTGTACACATTAATCCCGGTTCTGGAGAGCGGACTGGTAAAGGCCTTATCAAAGAACTTAATATAATTGTCGTAAACGTCGTACTCTGAATAGAGGTCCTTGACAAATTCAATAATGGTCTGATTATTACTAAAACCAGAATTCTTGTTCCCTTCCAGGATCTCTTTTTGTAAGTTTTGGAGGTTATCTCCAAAGACTCTAGAAAAGGCCTCATTGATAAAGATGGGCAGGTAGGTATTTCCCGTGATCTTAGAAGTATCGGTTTGATCAAAGATGAATTCCATCCCTCTAAAGATCTTACTCTTGATTAAGGCGGAGTCGATCGTGTTTAGGTCAAACTCAAGCTTTTCATACTTCTCGTACTGATACTGATTGAATTTCTTGACCCCGTTCTCCCGACGATTCTCCCAGATCTTTCTAAGGATATCAATAGCGGGATTGTTCTTTTTGGATTGCTTCCCTGTGAATACAACCACCTCTCCTAAGCTCGAGGCTTCTTCAGCCAACTCGATCTTCATATTATAGGTAGTACGGCTGGTGAGTGGGACTTCCTTGGTAGTATACCCTAAAAAGGAAACTACGGCAGTATCATAGGTAGTATCCGATTCCAAATAGAACCGACCATTCTCATTGGTAATGGTTCCTTCTGAAGAATCTTTGAAAATTACATTGGCAAAAGGAACAGGATCTCCAAACTCATCAAACACTTCTCCACTGATCTTAGTTTGAGCAAAGCTCAAAGACGTAAAGAGTAAGAGGAAGACAAGTAGTTGTTCTCTCATAGACAATGGGGGCCAGGGCCGCTTCTGTTCTGAAGCAGTTAGAACGCAAAAATTGCGCCTAGATTTTATTTGTAAAGCACTTTTTTAACGGCTTTAACAACATCTTCACTATTGGGAAGCCATTCTTCTAATAATGCAGGAGAATACGGAGCCGGTGTATCGGCCGTATTGATCTTTACAATAGGAGCGTCTAAATAGTCGAAGGCCTGGCTCTGTACTTGATAAGTGATCTCTGTAGCGATGTTACCAAACGGCCAAGCTTCTTCCAAGATCACCAAGCGATTGGTTTTCTTTACAGACTCCAAAATAGCGTTGTGATCCATTGGGCGTACGGTACGCAAGTCAATGATCTCACAGGAGATTCCTTCTTTCTCCAAAGCATCTGCGGCTTTATAAGCCTCTTTGATGATCTTTCCAAAAGACACGATAGTCACGTCGTCACCACTGCGCTTTACATCGGCAATCCCTAACGGAATAAGGTATTCGCCTTCTGGCACCTCCCCTTTATCTCCGTACATCTGCTCAGACTCCATAAAGATCACCGGATCGTCATCACGGATAGCTGCTTTAAGCAATCCTTTGGCATCAGCTGGATTAGAAGGAACAACCACTTTAAGACCTGGACAGTTGGCGTACCAGCTTTCAAAAGCCTGAGAGTGTGTCGCAGCAAGCTGTCCTGCAGAAGCAGTTGGCCCGCGGAAAACCATAGGAATGTTGATCTGACCACCACTCATTTGACGCATCTTAGCGGCGTTGTTGATGATCTGGTCAATACCTACTAAAGAGAAGTTGAAGGTCATGAATTCAATGATCGGACGGTTGCCGTTCATGGCACTCCCTACTCCGATCCCAGCAAAACCTAGTTCTGAAATTGGGGTGTCAATAATACGCTTAGGTCCAAACTCATCCAACATACCTTTTGAGGCTTTGTAAGCACCGTTGTATTCGGCCACTTCCTCTCCCATTAAATAGATGGATTCATCGCGACGCATTTCTTCGCTCATCGCTTCTGCTATTGCTTCTCTAAATTGTATGGTTTTCATATTTATCGCTTTGGATTTCAAGTCGATCTCAGATCGAACATCTCCTTCATTTTTTGAGAAAAACAAAAATACTATTTATTCGTCTCCACCACCACAAGAAAATGGAAATAAGTGCATTTTTTTTGAAAATTTATTATGCGTGCATAGTAAATATTCGAAATTATAGTGGTAACTTTGACGACAGTAAAAACAGCTTAAAAAAAGTCTGAACTATGAAGATTTTAGTGTGTATTAGTCACGTTCCAGACACTACATCCAAAATTAACTTTACCGATAACGATACGCAATTTGACACCAACGGTGTTCAATTTGTGATCAACCCTAATGACGAATTTGGTCTGACCCGCGCCATGTGGTTCAAAGAGAAGCAAGGTGCTACTGTGCACGTTGCCAACGTTGGAGACGCCAGTGCAGAACCAACCTTACGCAAGGCCCTAGCCATTGGAGCTGATGAAGCCATCCGTGTGGATGCCCCAGCTACTGATGGATACTTTGTGGCCAAGCAATTAACCAAAGTTGCACAAGACGGGGGTTATGACCTTATTATTGCAGGTCGTGAAAGTATTGATTACAACGGCGGAATGGTACCGGGAATGATGGCAGCCATGTTGGGCGCAAACTTTGTTAACACCTGTATCAATCTTGAAGTAGACGGTAGCGACGCTACTGCAGTTCGTGAGATTGACGGAGGAAAGGAATCTGTAAAGACCAGCCTTCCTTTGGTTATTGGTGGTCAAAAAGGATTAGTGGAAGAAAGTGACCTTCGCATTCCAAACATGCGTGGGATCATGATGGCTAGAAAGAAACCTTTACATGTAGTTGCTGCGGATGCTGCAGAAGCTCATGCTGCGACCGCTGCTTTTGAAAAGCCAGCACCTAAAGGAGCCGTGACCATGGTAGATCCTGAAAACTTGGATCAGTTAATCGAATTGTTACACAATGAAGCCAAGGTGATTTAATCACCGGTAAAAAGAAGAATTATGTCAGTATTAGTTTATACCGAATCAGAAGGAGGAGCCTTTAAGAAAGTCGCCCTTGAATTGACTTCTTACGCCAAAGGTGTTGCAAACGCCATGGGCGGAGAAGTAACTGCCGTTAGTATTAATGGTGGAAACGCTGCCGATCTAGGCAACTACGGAGCAGACCAAGTGATGGAGATCAACGATGCTACTTTGGAGACCTTCAATGCAAAGAACTACGCTGCGGCCCTAGCGCAAGCAGCAAAAGCCGCTGGTGCGAAGACCGTTGTGGTTTCTTCCAGCGCAAACAGTAAATATTTGGCGCCGCTTTTGGCCGTGGAACTCGGAGCTGCTTATGCTCCTAACGTTGTTGCCCTTCCAGAAAGCACCAGCCCAATGAAAGTCAAATCTACAGTATACACCAACAAGGCCTTTGCTATTAACGAGCTAAAGACCGATGTTACCGTGATCGGTTTGGCTAAAAATGCCTACGGATTGCACGAGAACAGTGCAGCTGCAGCTGCTTCAGCCTTTGGTGTGGAGCTTGCAGGAGATAATGGCGTAGAAGTGACTTCTGTTGACAAAGCAACAGATAAGGTAACGATCGCCGATGCAGAAGTAGTAGTTTCTGGTGGACGTGGTTTGAAAGGACCTGAAAACTGGAATCTTATTGAAGACCTAGCAGACACCCTTGGGGCTGCAACAGCTTGTTCTAAGCCCGTAAGTGATATGGGTTGGAGACCGCATAGCGAACACGTTGGTCAAACTGGAAAACCAGTAGCGTCTAATCTGTATATCGCTATCGGAATCTCTGGAGCTATTCAGCATTTGGCTGGAATCAACTCCTCTAAAGTAAAGGTAGTGATCAACACAGATCCAGAAGCTCCTTTCTTTAAAGCGGCGGATTACGGGATCGTTGGAGACGCCTTTGATGTGGTTCCACGATTGACCGAAAAATTAAAGCAATTTAAAGCCAATAACGCGTAATTTTTGCTAAATTGGCACCCGAATAAAGGGCTGTTAAACATGGGAAAAGTCCTGTTTTTAACAGCCTTTCTTTATTCTTCTATTTCATGAGTCTGGTCCGTTTAAATATCAAAGGAATTTCATACAGTCAAACACAGAATGGTGCTTATGCACTCATCCTGAGTGAAGTGGACGGACAGCGTAAGCTTCCGATTGTGATCGGAGCCTTTGAAGCTCAGTCCATTGCGATTGCTTTGGAAAAGGAAATCAAACCACCTAGACCACTCACCCACGACCTCTTTAAGAATTTCGCCGACCGTTTTGACATTCAAGTCAAGCAGGTGATCATTCATAAATTGGTGGATGGTGTATTTTATTCGAGCATTATTTGTGAGCGCGATAAGATTGAAGAGATCATCGATGCGAGAACCAGTGATGCCATTGCCCTGGCGCTGCGATTCAAAGCGCCTATTTTTACTTACAAGAACATCCTTGATAAAGCTGGAATCTTCCTCAAGGGAACTTCCCAAGAAGAAGAAACTGAAGAAGGACCTTCTTTAGTTGAACAGCTGATCGCCGATGAGCCCTCAAGCGCTCAAAGCGAAGACTACACGGGCTACACTCTAAAAGAGCTCAATGAAATGTTGGACCAAGCCGTAGGCAATGAAGACTACGAAAAAGCGGCCCGCATTCGCGACGAGATCTCCAAACGTTCCTAACTAATGTTGAAAAAACTTTTCCTGTTGCTGATTGGCCTAGCGGCTATAACTCAAACTGTTGCTCAACAGTCAGAAGAAGGAACCTGGCAATTTGATGCCATTGAAAAAACTACTGGTGAGTCTTTATTTTCAATAGACAAAGAATTAGACAGCCTTGTTTTATCGGGCAATAGATTTCACTACAGTCTCTTGGCTAAAGACACTTTAGTGGCTAGTGGGGACTATACTCGACAAAACGATCTACTCGTGTTCTTTTACGAACAGCCATTCGACACCATTAGAAGGTATCGCATTGAAACCCTGAACGACTCCGTTTTCAACTTCACAGAAAATGGAGTGCGCTACAGTTTCACTCAGGAAATAATCCAAGAAAAGACCGAATCTTTAGCCCTAGACACGGACCAAGGCGTAGGCCTAAGCTTAAACAGCCTTTGGCGTGGTGCTTTGGGAATGTTCTTTTTATTGAGCGTTTGTTATTTGATTTCCAGCAATCGGCGCAAGATCAATTGGCGTTTGGTTTTCAGCGGACTCAGTCTGCAGTTGATCTTTGCCGTATTGGTCTTAAAAGTAGACGCCGTTGCCGATGCCTTTGACTGGCTTTCTGCCAAAGTGGTTCAGTTCCTAAACTTTAGTGAAGCCGGAGCTGAATTTCTATTTGGAGGCTTGGTAAGCGATACAGAAACCTTTGGATATATCTTCTCCTTCAAGGTATTACCTACCATTGTGTTCTTTTCGGCATTTACCTCTCTACTTTATTATTTAGGCGTTCTGCAACGCTTGGTAAAAGGATTTGCTTGGGTAATGAGCAAAACCATGCGCCTATCTGGTGCAGAAAGTCTTGCCGCAGCAGCGAATATCTTTATTGGACAGACCGAGGCACCTTTAGTGGTGAAACCTTACTTGGACAAAATGACGAAGTCTGAAATGCTCTGTTTGATGGTTGGGGGTATGACCACTATAGCTGGTGGCGTACTTGCCGCTTATATCGCATTTTTAGGTGGAGAAAGTGATGCCGAAAAAGCCATTTTTGCCAAGCACTTATTGACGGCTTCCATTATGTCTGCCCCTGCGGCGATCATCATTGCAAAAATGCTGTATCCTGAGACGGAAGAAGTTAACCGCAGGTTAGACATCTCTAAAGATAAAATTGGCAGTAACCTTTTGGATGCTATTAGCCGAGGGACTACGGAAGGGCTTAAACTCGCGGTAAATGTGGGTGCCATGCTTTTGGTCTTTACTGCCGTTATGGCTGTTTTCAATTGGATCACTATGGATATGATTGGAGCACCAACTGGTCTTAACGATACTATAGTTGCTGCCACGGACGGTCGTTACGACGGTCTGTCGATGCAGTTCCTTTTAGGTAATGTCTTTGCGCCTGTCGCTTGGATCATTGGCGTTCCTGCGGAGGATATGGTTGCCGTTGGACAACTTTTAGGCGAAAAGACCATTCTGAACGAGTTCTTTGCTTACGCTTCTTTAAGTGAGCTTAAGAATTCAGGAGCTTTGTCTAACTACCGCTCCATTGTAATTGCCACTTACGCCCTTTGTGGATTTGCCAACTTCGCCTCTATTGGAATCCAAATAGGGGGAATCGGAGTATTGGCTCCTTCCCAACGCAAAACCCTAGCAGCCTTTGGAATCAAAGCGCTTATAGGAGGTACTGTTGCCGCCTTACTTACGGCTACTATCGCCGGAATGCTGATCGGTTAATAACTATTGGAAATCCACCAAAAAGCGCGGTGCAATTTGCTCCCTTTTTTGCTATTTTAGAGCCAGTTTTAGCCCGAATTTTATGAAGCAATATCACGACCTGGTGCGCCACGTAATGCAAGAAGGTGTAACCAAAACAGACAGAACGGGAACCGGAACAAAAAGTGTTTTTGGTTACCAAATGCGATTTGATCTCAGTGAAGGATTCCCAATGGTGACTACCAAAAAGCTTCATTTGAAATCCATCATTTACGAGCTGCTTTGGTTTTTAAAAGGCGATACCAATATTGACTACCTCAAAGAGAATGGCGTGCGTATTTGGAACGAATGGGCCGATGAGAACGGAGACCTAGGACCCGTTTACGGACACCAATGGAGAAACTGGAACTCTGACGGCATCGATCAGATCACGGCCGTGATAGAAGGCTTAAAGACCAATCCAGACAGTCGCAGAATGTTGGTCAGCGCATGGAATCCGAGCGTGATGCCGGACACCTCTGTGAGCTTCTCAGAAAATGTGGCTAATGGAAAAGCGGCCTTACCACCTTGTCACGCATTCTTTCAATTTTATGTTGCAGATGGCAAGCTGTCTTGTCAGTTATATCAACGCTCTGCAGATATCTTTCTGGGAGTACCTTTTAATATAGCGTCTTACGCCCTATTAACTATGATGGTGGCCCAAGTATGCGGATACGAAGCTGGAGACTTTATCCACACTTTTGGTGATGCCCATATTTACAGCAATCACTTTGAACAATTGGAGCTGCAACTTTCCAGAGACATTAGACCTCTCCCCAAAATGGTGATCAATCCTGAGGTCAAAAATATTTTTGACTTTCAGTTTGAAGACTTTACCTTAGTTGATTATAACCCACACCCGCACATCAAAGGCGCGGTTGCGGTATAATTTTTGACCCCAACTGAGCGTTAAACAGATACCGGCTGCCAGGCAGATCGGCAAAAACAACTTACCTATGACTAAAAAACTGCTACTGACCTTTGCTTTGGTCCTCACCTTTAGTGTTTCATTTGCCCAAGAAGAATGGGGAACTGTAGATAAGAATAAAGTGACCATGAGAGAGCTTCCACCGGTTTGGCCGGGCTGCGAAGATACTTCCGGAGATCCTGCCGCGATGAACAAATGCTTCACAACCATGCTCTCCAAGCATATCGCCAAAAACTTTAAATACCCACCAGAAGCCTACAAAAACAATGATCAAGGTCGTGTGATTGTCGACTTTCAAATCAACACCGAAGGAAAAGTAGAGATCATTTCTACCAGCGGTGGAAGCGAGGCACTACAAGCAGAAGCTCGTAGAAACATCCTTCAAATTCCACAAATGAAGCCCGGTATGTTGGCCGGCAAACCAAAGGCAATAACCTATAAAGTGCCTTTCACTTTTAAAACCGGGAAGTAATGCGTCATATGTTGATCTTATTGGTCATAGCCTGTAGTGGCTTGACTTTGGCGCAAGAGGCCAAAACCGTTCCTTTTGCGGGAGTTGAACTAGTTCCTATTTATCCCGATTGCAAAGGAGACAATGACAAACAGAGAAAATGTCTTAGTGAGAGCATTTCAAAGTTCATCAATAAGAATTTTGACATGGAGCTTATTGGTAATTTGGGTTTACCAGCAGGACAACACCGCCTGGCTGCTCAATTTGAGATCAGCTCAGAAGGCACAATTGAAAATGTACTGATTCGCGGAGACTATTTACAGGTGAACCAAGAGCTGGAACGCGTAATTAATGCGCTACCAAAAATGGAGCCTGGATATACCGATGGAGAGGCTGTTAACGTAACCTATGCACTTCCTGTAATCTTTGCCCTCGCAGCAGACCCTGATGATAAGAAAAAGAACAGCTAGTTATGAAAGCCATTTGGAATGATCAAATCATCGCAGAAAGCGATAATACAGTTGTAGTTGAGGGAAATCACTACTTCCCACCTAGCGCAATCAAAAGTGAGTTTTTCAAAGACAGTCAAACACATACTACGTGCCCTTGGAAGGGAGAAGCCAGCTATTACAGCTTAAGTGTAAATGGAGCAGAGAATCCAGATGCCGCCTGGTATTATCCGAATCCAAAAGACGCGGCTTCTGAGATCAAAGATCACGTTGCTTTTTGGAAAGGGGTAAGCGTTATTGACTAAGCTTTGGCAATGAGTTGCAACAAGCTGTCCAAATCTTGGGTGGAGTTGTAAAAATGAAAACTTACACGAACACCATCTCCTCGTAAAGAGGTGAGCACACCTGCATCTCTTAACCGATAGTAATCATCAGCATTCAATTTCAAATTAAAGATCGACGAATGCATTTCACGATCGCCCAGATGTTGGTCAATTAAACCGCGCTCTAAAAAGGCTTCCATCGCATTCGCCTTGATTGCTTGCAAGGCATTGAAGCAATTATCAGTCCCCAATTCTTGAACAAATTCAATGGCTTTAGCCACACTGCCGTGGTTCAAGGTATCGTGATGCCCAGGTTCAAAAAGTCGATTAAAAGGAGCGTCTTCTCGCTCAAAACTCTTGTACTCCGTGGAGTTAAAGCCTATGACCTTGGGATATAGTTTTTCCTTGGCCACATCCTTGACAAATAGCAAGCCATTGCCGTAACCCGAAAGCATCCACTTATAACAACTCCCAATCACAACATCCAAAGGAGAATTTTGAAAATCGAAAGCTTCTGTACCTAAAAACTGAGTGCAATCGGCTACAAACAAGGTGTTGGGATAGGCGCGCTTTAAATCAGAAAGGAAATCAAAACTCAAACGAATACCGCTGATGTATTGAATCAAGGAGAAGGCAAAAACATCTGGAGCTTCCGCCTCAAAAGCCTCTTGAATATTCTGCTCCAAATTCGCATCAATAGCAACATAGCGGTGTGGAAATTCTCGGCGTTCAACGGGCCAATTCAAAGAAGGGTAATCCCCACGCAGCATTAAGAAACGCATCTTAGGGTCAAATCCGTCTAACAACGTATTAAATCCAAAAGTAAAATTGGGAATCAAAGCAATGTCATCCATAGACGCTCCAAAGTAGTTACTCACCTTTCCTCTGATATCTTCAATGAGGATTTTATGATCATCTCTAAAAATGCTTCCCTGACTCAAAAAGTCTTGATCATGCTGACTTCGCCACTCAATGACGCGCTTTGGAATAAGTCCCGACGAGGCAGTATTTAGGTAAGTGAATTCTTTTAAAGGCGGAAATTGATTCTCAAAATCTATCATGACAGAACCGGCGTATTTTTGGTAACTTTGATCTTATAAATGTAGCGAGAATGTTTTCAAAATCCAGTAAAAAACCGCAGTTAGATCAAGACCAAATAGCGCAGTTTGAATATGCCTCCAAAAGGATTCGTCAAAAGAAGCGCTTGTTCGCCCATTTTGTGGTCTTTCTTATTGGTTCTTTACTGATGGTGATCCTCAACAAGGGATTGGGATATGGAGAAGAATTCATGACGGATTGGTTTGTTTGGGTGATATTGGCCTGGTTCTGTTTACTGCTTTACCATGCTGCAACCGTATTCATTACCAGTAAATTCATGGATAAAGAATGGGAATCTAAACAATTGGAAAATCTAAAGGCAAAACAGGAGGCTAAACTCGCTGAATTAGCAGCTTCTATTGACACGGGTGCACCGAGTCCGGACAAAGGAAATCGCAGCAATACCGTGACCATGATCGCCGCAGCCGGAGCCAACAATGAATTGGGCAAGGACAACGATTTGGTTTGGCATCTTCCGGTGGATTTTAAACGATTTAAAACCCTCACTACAGGACATCACATAATTATGGGAAGAAAGACCTTTGAGTCCTTTCCGAAACTACTGCCTAATCGCATACATGTAGTGATCACCAGAAACCCTGAATACAAAAATTCCAACTGTATTATTGTTAATTCTGTGGAACAAGCCCTTGAGGTATCTGCACATGACGCTAATCCATTCATTATTGGTGGTGGAGAGATCTACAAACAAGCAATTCCGCATGCAGATAAAATAGAATTGACCCGAGTACACGGAGCTTTTGAAGCAGACACCTTTTTTCCAGAGATTGATGAGCGCATCTGGAAATTGGTGAACTCAGAAAAACACCCCAAAGATGAGAAGCATGCTTATGAATTCGTCTTTGAAACTTATTTGAGAAAGTAAGATGTTTGGCGCGGAGCTCAAAGCTTTAATTGAAAAGCAAACGGGCACCATAACAAATTATACACCTCTTTCTAGCGGAGACATTCACTTGGCCATAAAGCTGCAAACGGACAGTGGCCCTTGGGTATCTAAAATTGCTACGAGTCCACTTAAAATTAACTCCTTAAAGGCAGAACTCAAAGGTTTAAAACTATTAGCGAGTACGCGAACTTTTCAGATCCCGGAATTAGCTGGCGAATTCACAACTCCATCAAGCACTGCTTTAGTAATGCGCTATGTGGAATCCACCCCTACCCATCACTCTTTTTGGGAGGCCTTTGCAGAACAGTTGATCCAACTACACAGTCATACTCACCGTAATTTTGGTTTGGATCACGATAATTTCATCGGTTCCCTACCCCAACAAAATAGCTGGCAACACAATGCGGTGGAACACTATATTACAGACCGTTTGGAGCCTCAGATCAGATGGGCGCATGATGCTGGTTTTCCACTTAAAACTGCAGCCTTTTTCAAAAATTTAGAACAACTTATTCCAACACAAAAGCCAGCATTGATACACGGCGATCTTTGGAACGGCAATTATTTAGCTGGAGCTAAGGGCCCAGTTTTAATTGATCCAGCGGTTAGTTATAGTGTTGCACAGATGGATCTGGCAATGATGGATCTCTTTGGAGGTTTTCCGGATCTGGTTTTTGAACACTATGCCAGCAGATGCGAACTGCCTTCCGATTGGCGGTCACAGCTGGATATTTATCAATTATATTACTTGTTAGCACACCTTAACTTATTTGGAAACAGCTATTTAACAAGCGTTCAACGCATCCTTACCAAATACAGCTAAAAAGCGTATTTTTACCGCCAAATTCAACCACTATGAAGGCATTTTTATTTCCAGGACAAGGGGCTCAATTCACAGGAATGGGTCAAGATCTTTATGAAGCATCTGCTGAAGCTAAAGCACTTTTTGAATCTGCTAACGAGCAATTGGGTTTCTCCATTACCGATATCATGTTTACAGGAGATGCTGAGGCTTTAAAGCAAACTAAAGTAACGCAACCTGCGATCTTCTTGCACTCAGTTATACTGGCCAAAGTAATGGGGAATGATTTTGCTCCAGACATGGTAGCTGGACACTCTTTAGGAGAGCTTTCTGCCTTAACAGCGAGCGGTGCTTTGAATTTTTCTGACGGATTGAATCTAGTTTCTAAACGCGCTTTAGCTATGCAAGCCGCTTGTGAGATTCAACCTTCAACTATGGCTGCCGTATTAGGACTTGAAGATGCAGTGGTTGAAAATGTATGTGAGCAAACTCCAGGTATTGTAGTTGCTGCTAATTACAATTGCCCAGGTCAATTAGTGATCTCAGGAGAAGTACCCGCAGTTGAAGCTGCCTGTGAAAGCTTGAAAGAAGCTGGAGCCCGCCGCGCTCTGATGTTACCTGTTGGTGGAGCATTCCACTCACCACTTATGGAACCCGCGCGTGAGGAACTGGCTAAAGCTATTGAGAACACCAACTTCAAATCACCGATCTGTCCGATCTATCAAAACGTGACCGCAGCCGCAGTGACTGATCCGGAGGCTATCAAATCGAATTTGATCAAACAGCTTACAGCTTCTGTGCGTTGGACGCAAAGCATGCAACAGATGATTGCTGATGGCGCCGAGACTTTTATAGAAGTTGGCCCAGGTAACGTACTACAGGGATTGATCAAAAAGATCGATCGCAGCAAAGAAACTCAGAAAGCCGGGATTGCTTCTTAATTTGAGTTGATTATTTAGAACGGATTTTCTGCTCCCATTTCCAAGCAGAAGACAGTGCGTCTTCATTACTGAATCGCGCTTTCCAACCCAGGACTTCATTGGCCTTTTTGGTATCGGCATAAACAGCGATTACATCACCTGGCCGTCGGTCTGTGATTCGATGTGGCAAGGGATTACCACTAACAGATTCAAAGGTTTTGATGATGTCGAACACAGAACTTCCTTCTCCCGTACCCACATTGAACACCTCAAAATTGGTCGTGTTCTTTTGCTCCAGCAATCTACTTAGGGCAATCACGTGCGCCTCAGCCAAGTCAACCACGTGAATATAATCGCGAATGCAACTACCATCGGCAGTTGGATAATCATCTCCAAAGACCTGAAGCTCTTCTCTAAGTCCTGCAGCTGTTTGTGTAATGAATGGAACTAAGTTCTGCGGTACTCCCAAGGGTAATTCGCCTATTTGAGCAGAATCATGAGCTCCGATCGGATTGAAATAACGCAAAGAAATAGCCGTTAATCCGTATGCA
Organism: Gilvibacter sp.; assembly: GCF_013214815.1. Lineage (GTDB taxonomy): Bacteria > Bacteroidota > Bacteroidia > Flavobacteriales > Flavobacteriaceae > Gilvibacter. The sequence goes on along the minus strand of NZ_JABSPU010000003.1, from coordinate 67,528 downwards.
TCACAACTATCCACAATAATTTCTTCACCCACTTGTTTAGTGTTGCCATATGGAGAGGCCGCGGGTTGTACCGGAGCAGACTCATCAATAGGAAGTTCATCAGGTTGCCCATAGACGGTACAAGAGCTGCTAAAAATAAAATTCTTGATATTATGTTCTACACAACCTTGAAGTACATAAACCAAACCCGAGATATTGTTTTCGTAGTATTTTAAGGGGTTGGCGACGCTTTCTCCTACCGCTTTGCAAGCAGCAAAATGAATGAGCCCATCCATGTCTGAATGTTGGGCAAAGTAAGCCGCCGTAGCATTTTTGTCTCGTAGATCTAATTTGGTGAAATGTGGTTGCTTTCCACTGATTGCTTCAATACCTTCTAAAACGGCTTCTGAACTGTTGGAACAATCGTCCACAACAAAAACCTCAAAACCTGCGGCTTGCAAGCAAACCACCGTATGGGATCCAATATATCCTAAACCTCCTGTAACCAGTACTTTTTTAGCTGCCATAGATTAATTGTCTACAAAGTCTAATACTGTTTTTGTGATAAAATCGATCTGCTCTTGATCCAATTCGGTGTGCATGGGCAAAGAAATTACTTCTTGACAAAGTTGATTCGTCACGGCAAAATCTTCTTCCCGATAGCGATCATCTTGGTAAGCTTTTTGACGGTGCAGGGGAATGGGGTAATACACACCACAAGGAATACCTTTCTCGTTTAGGTGTGCTGCAAGTGCATCGCGTTTTCCATTGGTCACCCTGAGGGTGTATTGATGAAAAACATGGCAATCGCAGCTATCACAGACCGAATTAGAAGCATCACACTTACCTGTTGGGGTCACCAAGTGGGGACTACCCTGGAAGGCAGCAGTATATTTTCTAGCGGTATCGCGACGTGTATTGTTGTATTTATCTAGGTGAGGTAATTTGGCACGAAGAACTGTAGCCTGAATGGAATCCAATCGGGAGTTAACCCCTACTACATCGTGATGGTATCTCTTGTACATGCCGTGGTTTACAATGCCTCGAATAGTGTGAGCCAAGTCATCATCATTAGTGAAAATAGCTCCACCATCTCCATAGCATCCTAAGTTCTTGGAAGGAAAGAAAGAAGTGGTGCCTACATGGCCAATAACTCCTGTTTTGGTTTTAGTTCCGTCCTTAGCCGTGAAATTAGCACCTATGCCTTGAGCATTGTCTTCAATCACATAAAGATTGTGCTTTTGAGCTAATTCCATAACAGCGTCCATATTCGCGCAAAGTCCAAACAAATGTACAGGGACAATAGCCTTGGTCTTTGGTGTAATTGCCGCTTCTATTGCTGCTATATCAATATTGAAATTCACAGGGTCAACATCGACTAAAACGGGTGTCAATTGTAAAAGTGCAATGACTTCCACCGTTGCTGCAAAAGTGAAATCGGCCGTAATGACCTCATCTCCCGGTTTTAGACCAAGACCCATCATGGCGATCTGCAAAGCATCTGTTCCGTTGGCACATGGAATCACGTGTTTGGCACCGAGATAATTCTCCAGTTCTTTTTGGAAGCTGTGGACTTCAGGTCCATTTACAAAGGCCGCTGAGGCCACAACATCTAAGATAGATTGGTCTACCTGAGTTTTGATTTCCTGATACTGACCTTGTAGGTCGACCATTTGAATTTTCTTCATTTTTGACGGTGTGAATTAGCTTAACAATATTACGAAATTACACGGGCCTTAGCAATCTATTTGAGCAAAGAAACGTATTTTAGCCTGAGGTAATTCAATGCGATCTATCTACAACATATTGACCCATTTAGGCAGTCCCGTTCTAGGGGTGCTAGGACTTTTCAGCCCCAAAATGAGGTCATTTGTCAACGGAAGAAAAGGCTTATTTGAAAATTTAGAAAAGCAAATGCCCGCCTCTGGAAAAGTGATTTGGATGCACTGTGCCTCTTTGGGCGAATACGAACAAGGTGTTCCCGTGCTGGAAGCCCTTGGCAAGACCTATCCAGAAGTGACTCGGGTGGTCAGTTTCTTCTCGCCATCTGGCTATGAGGTAAAGCATAAAACTGCCCTAGCAGAAGTGGTTACCTATTTACCGCTGGACACAAAAGCCAACGCCCGACGATTTTTAGATATTGTAAATCCAGATCTGGCCATTTTTGTCAAATACGAGGTTTGGCCAAACTACTTTTTTGAGATGGAGCAACGCAAGATTCCTAACTTGCTGATCTCTGCCCTGTTTAGAAAAAATCAGTCTTTTTTTAAACCACAAGGAGGCCTGTTGCTAAAGGCGCTAAAGACAGTGGATCATTTATTTGTGCAGAATAGAAACTCACGAATAATACTTCAACAACACGGTTTTGAAAACATCACCCAAAGTGGCGATACACGCTTTGACCGAGTTTCCAGGCAGATCGAACAAGACAACACTTTGGATTTTATGGAGGCTTTTTGTCAAGGCAAAACTACCTTGGTCATAGGAAGTAGTTGGCCCGAGGATGAAGCCGTTTTTAAAGGATTCCTCAAATCCCAAACTGGCCGTAATATTAAAACGGTTGTTGCTCCGCACTCCATGAATCCAAAAGGCATTGAGCGTTTACATCAAGAACTGGGAACGTCGGCGGTTCGCTATACCCAGGCTTCCAAAGAGGAGCTGGAAAAAGCGCAAATCCTGATCTTGGATACCGTGGGATACCTGACAAAAGTATATAGTTATGCAGATATCGCCTATGTTGGTGGAGCCATGGGATCAACCGGCTTACACAATATCTTAGAACCTGCCACTTTTGGAGTCCCTATTATTATAGGACAAAATTTTGACGAGTTTCCAGAAGCGATTAAACTGCTAGATCTGGCAGGCCTTTACGCAATAAACTCCGCCGAAGGCTTTACAGAGATCATCACTAAAATGTTGGAAGACCCTAAATTCCGTTCGCAAACGGGCATGATCTGCGAGCACTATATCAACAGCAATACGGGTGCTACTAGAACCATCATGCAACACCTTGACGAACTATACGGTGACCGCTTGGTTTAGATAGCGCCTAAAGGGAAGCATCTCTTTATAAATACGAATCACCTCTTTATTAAAAACATCTTCAAAAAGAATTTTGTGAGGCAATTGACAACTCACGGCAAAGGCTTTGCGTTTCAATAGATCTATCTGCGGATGGTCCTCTGGGAACCCCTTTGGGGCCCGAATTAACGAATCGGCTTCAATGAGCGCACCAAACTGTTCCTTAAACGTAGGTTTGTTCAAGATGGCTTGCAGACGTTCTCCGTCATAATCAATGGCTTGTCGTATACTGCGCAATGATTTGGGATCTGGATGCCAGTAGCCTCCCCCTATAAAAACATCTTGAGTATTAATCTCAACATAAAAGTCTCCTTGTTTGCTGAGTTGATCCAAACCAGCTCCAAAATGATCCTTATAAACGGGCCGGTTGGGATGAAACATCAAATTATTGTTGATTCGATTGATGGCCTTTTTACCCGGAGTATCATAATAATTGGGATCTATCTTAGCCAACTCGATATTCATCATATCTAACCAACCCACGTAAAAATCACGCACCCTTTGATACTCTTTGCGGTTTTGATCCATCCAGGCTTTGGAGTTGTTTGCCTGTAGTTTTCGCAAAAATTCAATAAGGCTCTCAAAGCCTTGCCCTTGATTATTCATCAGCTTGTAATCTATTGATCTGTCCTTTGAGTTCGTCCATGGAGTCTTGCAATTGTTGCAGTAAACTGTTGTTTCCATCAGACTCTAAACCAAAACTGATCTTACTGTTAACCAGCCACAGTTCTTGAATGGTCTGCACAGGAACATCTATGGGAAGGTAAGCTGCATTTAATGAAACCAAACGTACCTTGGCGGGATCTGGGAGTTTTTCTAGTTTTTTGACCAAAACAGAATCTTGAAGCACAACAATGTAGATCTTGTTATTTGTAGCTTCACCGAGATCACCAACCGAACGCCCTAAAACCCATTCGTTAGGTCTAATATTAGGCAACATACTGTCTCCTTCTACTTGGAAACCGCGATAGGTCGCGTTGCGATATTGGGGCAAGGGTATGGAGAATGCAGGCAAGGTCTGCACCCATTCTGGATCACCCACATTTTGCGGATAGCCCGCGGCCGCACGTTGACTTACTAATAGTATATTCTCTTGATCGGCATCATTCACAGTAATGACCTTAGGCATAACAGAAACACCCTCCGGAGATAAATATTGCGAGAGACTTTTTCCGTAGAGCCATAAAGGATTGATTTGAAATTGCCTAAGCAGCTCCATTACAACAGCTCCCGAAAGCTTGGTTTTAGCTCTTTCAATGTCTGCTGTGGAATTACTGATTCCTAACTTTTGAGCAAATTCTTGTTGGGTAAATCCTAATGATTCTCGCACCTTTTTAAAGCGAATAGCCGCTGTGGATAAATTCTGTTGCATGCCTCAATTTAACGATAATTTTGGAAATATTCCAAGTCATGGGAATATCTCCTAACCTTTAATTTGTCGGCGTTTTGAAAAATCGATAAAAAAGCAGTCAAATACTGTAGAAAATCGATAAAATGCACGTCTTGGGTGAGTATTCCATAAATTGTTAGAAATTTGTTAAAATGTTAAAAAAAATGGTACATTTGGTTCTTTAATCACTAATCTAGATATATCATGAAGAAGTTATTTTTAGGCGTATTTGTTGTGCTTATGGCTGTTTCTTTCACCTCATGTAGAGAAACTGAAAAGAAGGCAGAAGACGCTGTAGAAAATGCTGCTGAAGCTGCAGGTGATGCTGCTGATGCTGCTGGAGAAGCTGCCTCTGATGCTGCTGATGCAGTTGAAGATGCTGCCTCTGACGCTATGGATGCTGCTGGAGAAGCTGCTGGTGACGCTGCGGATGCCGTTGAAGGTGCTGTAGAGGATGCAAAAGACGCTGCTGACGGTGCTGTTGATAGCGCCAAAGATGCCGTTAAAGGAGCTGCTGACGCAGTGAAAGATTCGGTAGATGACGCAGATGGAATCTAATACTATTTAAGTAACCATCAACAAAAAAAAGGACTGGCGCTTGCAAGTCCTTTTTTTTATGCCTGAATTTTTCTTTATACGAATCCGCGTCTGCGAGCCTCTTCAATCAAGACCTCATCATTGGCCGATTTGATATCAAACAGTTCTTTGATGTGATTCTTACGCTTTTCAATGGCGCTTAAAGAAAGGTTGATATAATTGCTCAGATTCTTGGTTTGCACTCCTCTTGAAAGGTGGTATAGAATCTGAAGATTCTTTTGATCTAAAGAAAAATCATTACTGATCATTTTTCTAAAGTGGTTGTTCACCGTGGCGCTGTAATACGTGCGACCATCAGCTACTTCTTCAAAGGCTCGGCTCAGCTCACTGGAGGTGAGATCACTTTTGATCAGGAAACCTTCTGGATTGATGTTCTGCAAGATGTTGTGAATGCGTCCATCCTCATTGTGCATGGTAAGAATAATGACTCTGGATTTTGGGTGTAGCTGTCTTAAGAGTATCGCCACATCCACTCCGGAGGTCAATTTACCATCTTTAGAGGGCGGTAATTTTATATCGATGAGTGCCACGTCATAAGGCTTCTCATTTCGATTCATTTTGATGGCCTTCGCCGCATCGTCACAATTAGAAACCACATCGATCATCAAAGTGTACTGTTCGTTGAAGTTGTCGTACAGGGTGTTGCGGTATCCTTCGATGATAATTGGGTGATCATCGACCATCAGAACATTTAATTTAGTCTTCATAATGGAATCAATTATTAGGAGTCATCTTGTGGATTCTGTATTCGATTTTTTTAACGAAAATCGATCGCTATTGTTGCTTCTACAATATACCAATTTTTAAGCAATGATAGATTTACTTATTTACCGTAATTCCTTCACGTTTTAGCAATAAAAAAGGAGCTTAAAAGCTCCTTTTTAAGTCGTTTTGCGGAACACTTAATCATTTCCACCAGAGAGCCAACGGTATAACAATCCTCCAACTATTGCTCCTGCAATTGGAAAAAGAACAAAAACCCAAAGTTGACCTAAAGCCCAATCGCCAACAAATGCTGCTTGACTTAAACTACGGGCTGGATTTACCGAAGTATTGGTCACTGGAATGCTGATCAAGTGAATGAGCGTCAAAGCCAAACCAATAGCCAAGCCTGCAAACTTTGAAGCTGCATTCTTGTGTGTAGCTCCCATGATAACCACTAAAAAGACCAAAGTCAAAATAAATTCGGTAAGCATCCCTGCCTGCATGGAATAACCGCCTGGAGAATATTCCCCATATCCATTAGCGGCAAAGCTTCCAATCTCGGAACCGTTACCTGTAACAATCACATAGAGCGCCGCAGCAGCGATCAATCCACCCAAACATTGGGCAATGATATACGGCATAACATCTTTGGCAGAAAAACGACCTCCTACCCAGAGTCCAATGGTAACTGCGGGATTCAAATGCGCCCCAGAAATATGACCAATTGCATAAGCCATGGTCACAACGGTCAATCCAAAGGCCAAGGACACTCCTAAAAATCCAATTCCAACATTTTCAACGCCGGCTGCCAAGAGTGCAGACCCACATCCGCCAAAGACCAACCAAAAGGTTCCTATGGCTTCTGCTACGAATTTTTTCATAATAAAAAGTATTAGTTAGTAAGTCTAAGTATATGATTATTAAATGAAAAGACAAAAAGTCCGCCCTGTTTTAAACCCACTAGCAGACCAAAGGTGGAAAAACCCGATAAAACGAAATGTTTTGATTTAAACAAGGAAATCTACAGTGATCTGCGTGCCTTTGCCTTCCTCACTTTGAATGCGAAGATTACCTTCAATTTGTTTCACACGAGATTTGATGTTCTTGAGGCCGATACCACGCTTGACTTTGCTAGTATTCATCCCAACTCCGTCGTCTTCAATAGTTAGACGAACCCCATTGACCAGTTGGGCAAATTGAACAGAGATCTCATCTGCCTTCGCGTGTTTCATAATGTTCTGAAGCGCCTCTTGAATGATTCGGTAAAGGTGTACCTTTTTGTCGTTGGACATCTTTTCCCATTCGATCATATGATCGCTATTGAGCTCAAAATCTATATTGTGAATGGTACATTGATCACGCAGAAGTTTCTCGATCGCATCCACATACATCACCTCACTGTTAAAGGCGCTGGCGTTCAGTTCGTGAGAGATGGATCGGATCTCACTCTCTATATTTTTGATCTCTTGTATATAAGATTGTCTAATACCGACAGATTTATCATCTACTTTCGCATTCAAGCTGTCCAAACTCAATCGAGCTCCAAACAGCTTACTCAAAATCCCGTCGTGCAACTCTTCTGAGATCCGCTGCTTTTCTATCTGCTTCCCTTCTTCCAGCTTTACTTTCTGAGAGAGCATCAAACTGTAGATCTCTTCATTGGCTTTCTGCTGATCCGCTTGGTAGCGCAACTCCTTGCGGTTGGCCCTACGTTGAATGAAAATATACCCCAACAAGGCAAAGGCAATTAAACTCAACAGTACCAACTGCAGCTGTTTATTGGTTTGGATCACGCGGTTGCGCTCATCCTCCAAAACGTCGGTTTGAAATCGCAGGCGCGCAAATCGATCCTGGAAAGAACGTTCAGCCTTCTGTAAACTGTCATTGATCGCAATAAAGCGGTTGTTATAGTTCAGCGCGATCTCTGGGGCCGAGTTCTTAGCCAACAGTTGCAAAGATTCTTGCTCCCCGCGCTGATACCCGATCTCTCTGGCCAGCGCCAGGGCATCCTTTGCATAAGTATGGCTTACCGAAACGGAATCTATCATTAAATAGTACTCCGAAAGTCTCAAATAGCTCTGTACTTTTCCAGACTTATCAGAAATGCTATCTCGGAGTCTGAAAGGAATCATAAAAGCCTCCGGATATCCCTGCTCTTTTCCACCCAATAGTTGCGCGTAGGCTTTATTATCTAGAAGCTTGGCATAAGTGATGGGGCGCTGGTAATACAAACTGTCATTGTCCAGTCCTTCATTGAAGGTCTCTATGGCCTTTTCATATTGCCCCATATTGGTATAAACAATACCGAGATTGTTGAACGAGCTCGCCTCTAAGGCAGGATTGCCAATCTCTTTGCGGTACTCCAAAGCCTGATTGTGGTACTCAATAGCCAGGTCATACTTTTCGGTATCCTTAGCAATGATGCCTAAGTTGTTGTAGGCTGATGCGATCCGGCGCTGCTCTCCTTCCACACCCTCTAAAAATTCCAAGGCTCTTACGGTGCTTTGTTCACTGCCGATATAATCCTTCTGATTCTTTTGAAGAATCGCCAAGTTGAGTACCGATCGACCCGCATTTATAAAATCTCCAGAAAGTCTGTAGAAACGCTCGGCATAGTAGAACTTGTTTGCCGCACTGTCAATTTGATCCTTGCGCAAATAATACAAGCCCAGATACCAATGTGCCTTTGCAATGCCCAGAGTATCACTACCTGCAACAGCGATATCTTGTAGATGTTCGGCAGAAATCCTGGCCAATTCATCACTGCGATAACGCAGGCTGTTTCGCGCAACCGAATCCAACACCAACATTTTTACAGAGTCGTTTTGGATCAATCCGTGCAATCTATAGGCCCGTAATAATTGAGATTTTAGTACAGTTCTGGGCTGATCGCCCACGGCCACCTCGTCAATAATGGAGAGTACCGAATCTTGTACTGTGTTGGGAACTTCTGCACCAGCAGGCCCCTCGTGTTTACAAGAAACTATAAAATAGCAAACCATACCCATCAGGCTGATGAGTATGGCTGTTTTCTTTATATCGGATAAATACAAGTTACGCGGCCTCATTTCGAGACCCAATATAACCGATTATGCCTTTGGATTCAAACCAAAAAACACAAATCTCCTGTTTCTGAGGTCCAGAAATCAAAAGTCAGCAGCAAAGCCACTGACTCACTGCGGGTAAAACCGCAATTGCCGGTAAAATTATCCGCGGCTGTCTACGTCTACGTAGTCGTCGTCATCATCTGTTTGAGATGATCTTCCGTCTACATCAACGTAATCGTCGTCGTCTGTTTTTGCTTTCTTACCGTCAACGTCAACATAATCGTCGTCGTCATCGGTTTGAGCTGACTTTCCGTCTACGTCCACGTAGTCGTCATCGTCGTCTGTTTGTGCGCTCTTTCCATCTACATCTACGTAATCATCGTCATCGTCTGTGGCGCGTTGATTCGTATCGCTGTCAGTAAAGTCTTCTGTAGCTTCAAGCTCAGAAACACTCACACTAAAATTAGCTTCCAGAGCTTCTTCTACGGGTTCTGCTTCACAAGCAAAAAATAGGAAGCCCAAGGCGCAAATGGGGAACAATAGTTTTAAGCGATTCATCTTAAGTTAGGTTTTTAGTTAAACGTTGTTACTAATCATTATTATAAATCGGCCGTAATCTTTCTATGAATAAAGATTGCAGCCCCAAAAATCTTTATGCGACACCCTTCACTAGATGCCAAAAAAAACTCTGATCCTCAGTCTTTTACATAAAGACCAGGACAGTTCTTTGTTTTAAAATGTCAAGTGTGAGGTCGGTAATTTTTCAGAAACTTCGTACAGTTTCTGTCAAATAAAACCACGCTTCCTTATGCGTAGTTTCCTACAAATATAAATAAATTTTTAACTATTGTACGAAATTTATTACGGTTTTTCTGTAATTCTTACAAATCGCTACTCGCCTAGAGGAGGTCACATTGTCAAATTTTGGTGTTAACTTAGATGGATTTATTGATCGCCGCAAACGGTAATAACCACTATTTATAAATTCCGCCTACCACTAATATGAACCTCAATCAAGTAACAGTTCCCACTAACGACATGGAGGCCAGCGCACGTTTTTACGAGCTGCTTGGATTAAAACTGATCGTTGATGCCGCACCGCGTTATGTGCGTTTTGAATGCCCAGATGGTGACAGCACCTTTTCCATACATGAAATTGATGAATTGGGAGTTGGGGAAGCTCCAGTGATCTATTTTGAAACTGCAACACTGGATATAGAAGTTAAGCGCTTGCAAGACTCCGGACTTAGTTTTGACCTCTTGCCTACAGACCAGAGTTGGGGATGGAGAGAAGCTCGCTTACAAGACCCTGCAGGAAATAAGGTAATTTTATTCTGGGGTGGTGAAAACAGAAAGAATCCGCCTTGGCGGGTGCAATAAAAAAGCAGCCCGAAGGCTGCCTTACTTATCTCAAATTGATCAATTCCAAAGGTGAGTAACTCCAAAGTTGATATTCTCTGGATTTATTCGGAACGTCAAACTATTGGAAACATATTCCCTCCCGCCAGATTCTGTAGTCTTTCTACGAGAATAGGCAAGGGCTCCTAAGTTGGCTTGGATCAGAAATTTTGGAGACAGGCTGTAGACAAAGCCTGGAGTGAGTCCAAGCCCGTAAATTGAGCTATCCTGTTCGCTAGTGATTATTTCTGGGTTTGCAGATCTAAACTCTATATCGGAGATCTGATAATTCAAACTACCGGTAAGGCTAAAAGCAAACTTTTGACCTTAAGCCATATACCTTTTTACAAAGGCCGAAAATCCGTAGCCATTGGTAATAGTTTGGTTCCCACTTTCTGTATTGAGTATCGACTTGTCTTTACGGTATTGGTAGTCCAACCCTAAACCCGCGACCCAATTATCGTCAAAGGCATAGCCAATATTAGGGCTGACAAATAGAAAGAAACTGTCAAGATCCCGTTGGTCACTATCGGCCTCGGTGACATCCGCAGCATTCCAGAAAAGACCCAAATTTCCTCCTAGTTCCCAAGTCCTTGGCTAATAGTAAAACGATCGTCCTGATTTTGAGCATAAGCAGTTGTGGCCAGCACAAAGGCCAGTAGCAGTGTAGTTTTTTTCATAATCAATGATTTTAGTTAATATGCCAAAGCAAGCTCCAAATGTTGTGCCAGAGCACAATGACAAGGGAAAGATTAACAAATCATTGGTATCGCATTATGTTAAATTATAATTGCTTCCGTCTTATCATTTCATAGCATTATTTAAGAAATGCAAGGAGTCTATGAATTTTTAGAAGAAAGACATTGAAGAACGCATGGTTCAAGATTTAATCGGCCTTATGGAGAAGATTTTATAGAATCAGGCAGATTCAGAATGCGATAAGGTATAATGCTCATCTCCAAGCATTTGAAATTGCTGTGGGATCGTGAAATAAAAAGTAGCTCCGTGAGCGGGCTCTGACTCGACAAATATTCTACCTCCGTGGCTTTCAACAATCTTCTTTACCACAGAAAGTCCAATCCCTACGGAGTCTACACCCTCTTTCAAATCAAGGGTCTGAAAGAGCTCAAAGATCTTCTCATGATAACAGGCAGCTATCCCTGGACCGTTATCTGAAACATAGCATTTGTAACCGCCTTCATATTTTTCCGCGCCAATAACGATTTCTATGCATGCTTTATCGTTGTACTTGATTGCATTACTGATTAAATTCTGAAAGATCTGAAGTAGTTCCGACCGTGGATATAGGATTTGCCCGAATTCTCCCCGAATACTTATTTTACAGTTAAGGCTTCTATTCACCGCTGCGATTTTTTCCAAAAATTCGGAAAAACATATAGAGTCGACCTGATTTTCATCGTTCACAGTCAGTAAAGAATAATCTAAAACCCCTTCAACAATTAAGTCCATTTGAGTGACTTGTTCTTTCAATAATGCCAGATGTTCTCTACTAGATTCACTTAAGTGAATATCATCTTCATCCATCCATTCCACCAGAGAATGCATATTTCGCAAGGGACTTTTTAGATCGTGAGAGACTACATAAGCAAAGGTTTCCAATTGTTTATTATTGGCAGTCAATAGCTTATTTTGCTTCTCTATTTCTATGAATTGATTATTAATCTCCTTTCTGAGTTTCTTTTGTAAGTGTCGAGCCAATCGCTTGTAATTAAACCAAATAGAACTGGACAAAGCCAACATGCTTGAATTCACACCGTAAGCCATTAAAATTGCATAGCGAACCGTTGGCTCCACCTCTACTACAAAAACACTGATACAGACAAGGATGGAAGTTATGATTGCATAGATCAATCTTCTCCATATACCTTGAATCAAAGTATAGGCAGCACCAACAAAAAATGTTAGGGTGGACAGAACCATGTCCATAGAAAAATCATTGAGCATTCCCACATACAACAAATACATCTGGAACAATAGGGCGGTTCCAAAAAGGATGTTGTCGTAGTGCTTTCTGGAGGATTCAATATACAGTGGAAGAACACCCGTAATTAAAAACAAGCTGGTAAATACCAATTGACCATTTATAGGCTCAATCAGACTTGGGTTATGCCATTTTATAATAAAGAAGTAACAAAAAATGACTAGTGCAAAGGCAAGCATCCAAATATTGTTGCTTTTCATACTCAGCACTTTACGCGCACTTAAGTCCGCATAGTGCTTCAGGCCTTCTACATTATTTAACCAATTTGTCATTGATTTAGCGAAGTAAAATTGATTCCTTTTTGCTCATCCTTAAGAACTTAGTCTTGTGGTCACAAGACTAGGCCCCTAGGAAGTAAAAATCCAATTTCTAATCCGTTCAGCCAATCATGAAATCTGAAACGAAGGAGTTTTATCGTTCAACCAAACCTAAGTACTACAACGAGTACTTTTAATTGTCTAACAGACTTGTATTTCTATAGCCTGGATTGTCTTTATACCAATCTGTATAATTGTTTCCGCCAGAAGACGCCCAATTCACAAAATGATTGTATGCACGATCTATAGACACAGACTCTTTAGGAACTTTAAAGTCATGAATAATACTTATCGCCCAAGGCAAACCTGTGTCAGAAATATAGTCTCCATCTGGATCTGCGTTCACACCAGAGACTTCAAAGGTCTCTTGTGCTAAATTCGTTTTATGCCTATAGGGTAAATGAACTTCGCGTTCACGTTCACCGTTGACTATGATGAATGGATTAAAAGGCGCGCTACCCAAAACAGTTGTTGCTATTGGGCTAGTGAATCGTATGGTTATTGTTGTCTCAGAGGTGAAATAATCTGCGTCATCGGTCAAAATGATCACCGCATTATCCTGATTAGCTTCTGTGCCGTTGGGGTTCAAGGTGATATAATCTTTGGTCATGACCGTACCTGATACACTCTCAACCATGTCTGGAGAAATTCCTTCAATTTCAATACCTACACCATTATTGAAGCCAGCTCCATTGGATTTTACATACCCAATGAGATCTAATTGCACCGCTTTGTTTTCTGCATTCAAAATTACAATCGCTCGGTAACTGTAGGCCATGTCATTGAAATCATAATCTCCGCGTGAAGGCCATAGATCCTCAAAAGCAAAGGTTCCTGTACCGTATTTACTCGGGGTAAAAATTTCATAAGCCTTGTCCGCATCATCCGGAAAAGTGTCAAAAATATCAATTACGCCATCTCCATCAGTGTCCGTTTCGTCAACGACATCACTAAACACTTTAAAAGTGGTTAGATCATTGATTGTGCGGCCAAAATTAGTGTCATTTCCTGCACTTGCACCATAACGCACTTCCCATCCGCCAGTAGTGGTATCCATAATAATCAGATCGGAATTGCTGCCATTATCGGCCAACCAAAGTTCACCATTGAAATCAATGGTCATTGAAGTTGGTTGGAAAGGTAAGTTGTCTGCACTGATTCTATAACTGTCGTAGTCATCATCAGCATCGTTGTATTCTATTCTATAAAGGCCTGAGAATGTGCACAGGTAAATGGTACCGTCTGCCGCAAAATCTAAATCTCCGCCAGTACTGTTATGTAGACCATTTATTTGCCACTGATCAACAACTGTTGCAGTATAGGGATCAATGGTAAATAGTCTTCCCTGATTGTCTGAAAAATACAATAGGTTGTCGTCGGAATTATAAGCTAAACGAGGTCCACCCATTCCAAGATCCCCAACAATGTCCCAATTTCCTGTAGCAATAGAATATCTCATTAGAGGATGCGGATTGCTACGTCCAATGGAATACATATATCCATTGTCTTGATCTACTGCCGCCGTCCAACTACCCATTGGCATGTCTGATAGATACGTCATCTCACCAGTATCACGATCCACTTGGAAGTGTTCTCCAGAACCGTTCACGCAAAACAAATATTCTTCAACTACTGTAGTTGTTTCTCCAGTCTTTGCAACGCCAGAGGGCACGTAAAAATAATTTACTTCTCCGTCTACAATGGGAACGATCTCAGCAGAAAAATTTAAGTTTTCATTTCTTCTGATGTAAAGGTTTGAACAAAACTTGGGAATAGTGATGGTTTGTTCAATTTGCCCACCTTGAACCACTGCAGTAAGAATCTGTTTGTTGATCACATCATTTCTGTAAACTACCTCAGAGGCGGGTTCTCCAGTTTGATCCTCATACTCTTCAACACCTACAAGGTAGGGTTCATCTACATAGGCAAACACATCATAGCGCGCATAGGCAGCATCTGTAATCACCAATTTAACCTCTCGGTGTGTACTGTAATCAAATCCTTCTGGAATATTGATTGAAAAATTGTCATCGGTATTGGTATTACCATTACCTGTTTCTGTTGTCCCTTCTTCATCAGGAATTTGCTCAATTTCTGGTGTAGAACAAGAGAACGTACAGCACAAAATCGTTAAGACAGTCAAAATCCGCATTGCTTTCATATCAATAATCATAATAAGGTAGTTTTGATGTGAGGTTGGTTAGTACGTTTTGCCATAAAAATAAAGGTTGCTAGGCCCTTATTTACGGCAATTCTATAGGGTTTCACATTGCAACGTTCAATTGCAAAAAAGTGTCGATAAGTCGTTTTTTTAGCCTAGTGTAAATCCAGTCTAAACTTCAAAATTGCTCGGTTTTGAAAACAACTCCGACATTTTTATAGATACGTACTCATTACTTCTTGAAGCCTTGATCTGCGAGGTGCCGAATGCATTATCGACATGATTAAAAAGCATGTGGCCCTTCTCAGCTATGGCTTCCAAGATTTTTACCAAAGAAATACCTTCTGTGTTGGTAATAATCCCGAGTACGGATAAATTGAAATTACTTGTCATAAACCGGGTTGCTGCCTTTATCATGGCATGGTCCGATTTACGTTGATTGAGATTGATCACGTTAATTCGAGGCACGTCAATCCCAATATCTTGCAATACCTGCGCGGTAAGGTTATCGCTATTGTTGTTGACAACACAGATCTCCATGTTATCTGGAACTTGGCATTTCTTATAAAACACCTCTCGGTCAATAGGTTCGAGGGTATCGTAATAGTTTATTATTACTCCTATTTTCATCATCTTCTTCTACATTTGTATTCTTAAGCAGCGCGTTGGGCTCTTTCCCAATTCACTGACTGTTCTTTTTTCAAGTATCTGAATAATCCCATGATCACAGAATAATTCATCATCATAAAATAATAAGGCACAAACAACAGTTTTATTCTTAACTGTTTGTTTTCCTGAACATAACCCACAATGGCTGCCACATAAAAGAATGCTTGAGACCAGAATAAGAATGACCAGAGGTTAGGCTCCCAAAGTCCAGCATTTTGCGCAATGACCGTTAAAATTGGGATCATGGCAATAAGACATAGTGGGGTAATTGTCCATCGCAATACCCGATGGGAAATATACTGGAAGGACAAGGTCTTGTATTTAAAAATATTCAAGAGCGCTCTCAAACGAACAACGGATTGAATTCCTCCGGCTGATATTCTGATCTTGCGCTTGAGCTCTTCTTTCACATTTGCCGACGCCGATTCAATCGCATAGGCCTCTGGGTCATACTGAATGGTATATCCTTGTTTGGCTACTCGCAGAGAAATAATAAAATCGTCCAGGATGGTATCGGGCTCCACAATATTATAGAGTGCCGTTCGAATAGCGAAAAGCTCTCCAGCTGCTCCAACTACAGAATAAAGTTCTGCATCCAACTTTTTTAATGTAGACTCGTATTTCCAGTATAAGCCCTCACCTGCACCAGCTGCATCATCCTTTGATTTGTCAAATATTCTCTTTTCTCCAGAGACACAACCCACTTGTGGGTTCTGAAACTTTCGAACAATACGTCGGATGGATTCTTTCCCTAACATGGTATTGGCATCACTAAACACCACTATCGGAGTATCCACCATCGGCATTACACGATTCATGGCGTTGATCTTGCCTAAACGCTCATCTCTATGGAATACCCCTACGCCCTCATATTCACGAACGCGATCTGGCGTATCGTCATTAGAACCGTCAGTAACCCAGCATATTTTGAGTTTGTCTTTGGGGTAGTCCAACTCAAAACTATTCTTCATTTTCTGTGCGACATAGTCGCTTTCATTATAGGCCGGGATCAAAAGGGTGACTTCTGGCTCATATTCTGAATCTTGTAATTCAGGCACTGGTTTAGAGAATCGTCTTTTAATGACCACCATTAGGTAGAGTACAATTCCATAGCCTACATAAGTATAGAATACTACGGCCAAAAGAATCCAAAAAGTAAGTTTAAGTGTTTCCATGGGGTTATTAGTTAGCTTTAATCCATTGATCAATACTGGGATCATATTTTTTAATCACTCTGGCGGGGTTTCCGGCAACTACAGAATAAGCAGGTACACTTTTAGTGACCACGCTTCCGGCAGCTACAATACAGTGTTTTCCTATGGTAACCCCAGGAACGATGACTGCATTGGCTCCAATCCAAGATTCATCTTCAACCACAATGGGCTGCGTAGTTACTCCTTGTTCGTGAATCGGAATATCGATCCCCTGATAATTGTGGTTCAACCCGGAAAGGACTACATTTTGTGCAAGCCTAACATCGTTTCCGATCTTAGCCGGACCGATCACCGTATTGCTCAGTCCGATTCGAGTTCTTGATCCAATAATAACATCACCTACACCATTGTTTATGGCCGTAAAGTCTTCAATTGTCGATTGGCTCCCCAACTCAAATTTGTTCCAAGGCACAACATCAAGTCGCGTTCTTCTGCGGATACAAGATTGATTGCCTCGTTTGTGAATGAATGGATTCACAAACCATTTAATCCAAAGTCTGGGTCTGGCTTGTCCAGGGATAACGATCATCCAATGAACAAGACGCTTGAGTCTGTCATTTGATTTAATTCGATGGGCTAGTTGCATAGTTCTTTGATTTAAGGGATTGGTTGATCGCTTGATATATTTCAGCGACGTTATTTTGCCAAGTATGGCCTTTTGCAAAACCAGCACGAAGCATTGCTCTATCTTGATTGTGCTCTTGTAAGGCACGCTCAATGAGGACGATATAATCTTCTTTGTTATGACCTAGATAAACGTGTTCATTAAACATCTCCATAGCCTTAGTGTATGTGGCTACTACGGGTTTACCTAGTGCGAGGTATTCGTCAATTTTTCTGGGGTAATTACCCACCGTGATATCATTGACTACTTGCGGATTGATGGTTACATCAAATCCTTTTATATAGGAGGCTAATTGTTCTGGCTTTTTGTTACCGAGAAATTGGACATTGCTGAGTTCATGCAAAACTGAATTTTTAAAGTTTTCATCCTCTGGCCCTACCAGAACAAGTTGCCAATCGGGGCGTTGTCTTGCAATGAATTCTAAGAGTTCCAAATCCAAACGCAATGTTGTTAAGGATCCTACATAGCCTATAATGGTCCCATCAATGGCTGCAAGATCACTCGGAATCTCCAATTGATCATTGGTGTCATCAAAAGCTTCCAGGTCACATCCTTGCCCCACCATAATACTGTTTGGGTTGAATTGAGCACTGTACTCTGTGTAGTATTCTGAATTGTTCAAAATTAGATCTACAGCGCGCATCAGTTGAGGTTCTGCCTTTGCGCCATGCCTGCCCCAATAAGGCTCTTTGATTAAAAAATCACGCATGTAATAGGTGTACTGCACTGGTTTCAGATCAGACTCTAAATATTGCCCAAGAAACATGGAGCTGTCATTGAACAAGATAAAATCCTTAAAACCTAAGGCATCAATGGCTTCACGAATGTCACGAGCAAGAAGCCTACAATTTCTTCTGTTGAGTTTATCAAACAACATTCCTGGACTGAGCCAATTGATGGATTCTGACAAATGCTTTGGATATAAATTCCACAAATTGTCTTGAAGTTCTAACAAGCCGTTTTCTTTTCCTTTGATCACTCGCAGGCGTTTCTGAACTTGCTCTGAATTCTTGTCCTTGTAGCGCGTAATTCGATCCAAGGGTGGATTTACATACAAGACCCGGTTGTGCTTTGAGAATTCGGTCGCAATGTTTTTACAATTGCTTCCAATCTTGATGTCCCAAGGTTGAATACTGAGTACTACGATATCTCTTCCTTTAATCATGATTGTAGATTTTGAGTTTGATTAAACATGACCTTATATTTTTCCAATACTTTTTGCGCCATGGCTTCCCACGAGAATTCTTTGGCACGATTCAATCCTTTGGCAACCAAAGACTGATAGTATACCTTAGAATCTCGAATAGAGGCTATAGCCGAAACAATTTGTTCCGTGCTATAAGGATCTACTAAGTGAGCGGCATCGCCAGCTACCTCTGGCATAGACGAGGTATTGGAAGTGATCACTGGAATTCCGCAGGCCATTGCCTCAATTACAGGTATTCCAAAACCTTCTCTCAGGGACGGGAACAAAAACAGTTCTGCCATTTGAAACACTTGTGGCAAATCTTGATCCGCCACATATCCTGGTAAAATGATATGTTGTTCTACCTCATGGAGCTGGAGTTCTGCCAAATCCGCTTGCAAGGTGGTTTTGTTATACCCCATCAACACAAGCTTATGCGTTTCACCACTTGCTTTGAGGTAATCCCCAAAAGCTTGTAATACGCGCTTGGTGTTCTTTCTTGGATCTTTACTTCCCAAGTGCAGCATATAATTTTGAGGCAAGCCATACTTTTCACGTACTTCTTGCAGTCTTTGTTCATTGCGCTCGTTGTGGAAATGACCACTCACGCCATTGTGAATGGCCGTGAGTTTTTCGGCCTCGGTTTTGCTTAAGTGGGCCGTAATATTTTCTTTTTCAAATTCTGATACAGTTAGAATCTGCTTGCTGTTCTTGGCAACTTTAGAAAAAATCAACCTTCGGTAAAGGTTTCCAAATTTCTGATACGCAGAGGCCTTACTCTTTAAAAGTGCTTTGACACTTCCTTCCATATAGATCACATCATGGATGGTAGTCATTAACGGAGTAGCCGTGAACAATGGCGCTGTATTACTGGTACAATGCAAAATGTCACAGTTGAGCTTTTTAGCGACCTTAGGAAGTTTGATTTGTTCCCAAACTGGGTAGGATCCTGCATCAACTTCAACAATATTAAAATTGGCTGTTTCTTGGATCACTGCCGAGTCTTCATCAGGCTGAACAAAAATGAAATACTCGTTTTCATGATCTAAGACCTGTAGGTTCTTGATCAACTCCAAGACTGCACGGTCCATCCCGTGTTTTTCTGGTCTAAATAGTCTTTGTGCTTCAATTCCAATTCTCATGATTCGTGGTTTAAGAATTATTAATTGAATTGTGTTTGGTATGAATAAAAGTCTTATTCGCTCCTTTCAACTTGAACAAGAGCCCAAACATTACAACAAAAGCTTTCGGTACAGAAAGTGCCGCCTTAAAAGTTTGCTTGGTGTAGTAGCTTTTAGGCGTTGATATGATAAAGGTGATCACAACCAAGCCTGCTATCCCGTACCAAAGCTCAGCAGAGAACCAAACGGCGGTATTCCATTGCGCGAGATCGAGCACTAATTTTAATGCTGCCATGGCAAGAACCCCACCTAAAAGAAGTACGCGTGGAGGCATGATCATTTGATATAGCTTATCTGCCATATTGAGATTTCCTTTTAGGAAAAACTGACGTAGTGCAGATCCTAAAAACTTGCTGAAGTAGACTGATTTAGTAGAAAGCCATCTGCGGCGCTGATTTTTAAAATCACCCAACTGCTGAATCTTTTCGTCATAGACAACGGCTTCCTTGATATATTCTACAAACAGCCCGCGTTCAAACAAGCGAAACTCCAATTCTTTATCAAAGCCTCCAACAGCTTTGATCTCATGCATAAGCTCCTTGAATAAACTAAAGTCAAAAGCCATCCCAGAACCAATGATTCCGGAGGAGAGTCCCAATGCACGGTGGCCTTGCCTAAAAATGTGATTGTTGATCGACTCACTAATACCGTCCAATATGGCAAAGGAAGTGTTGCTGTTCTTGGCTACTCGACGACCTTGAACCACCTTGTTTCCTTGATTGAAGGCAGCGTTGATCTTCTCCAGAAATTTGGCCTCCATGATATTGTCCGCATCTAAGATCAGAGCAGCATCAAAGTCAGTATCAATCTGTTCCAAAGCTTTATTGAGCGCCTTGGCTTTAGTGCTCTTATCAAAAGAAACCTCAATAACCGATATGGGTAAGCTATTGAGTTGTTTCAAAGTATCTTGTTGAAACGAATCAGCAATTACAAAAACACGGTAGTGGTCTGCGGGGTAGTCTTGTTCTAGTGCCTTTCTAGCCACCTCAACGATCACCTCGTCTTCCTTATAACCAGGAATCATTACTGCAAAAGTGTTTTTCTTTGCTGCACTTTGTACTCGAGAACGTCTGAACAGACCGGCAAAAGCAAATACAAAGATGTACACACTCGCGATTCCTAAGTACAGTAAAGCAGCACTTTCTACAATGTTCCAAAGAATAGTTAACACACTCATACCCTTAGATTAAAATTGCTTGGCTGAAAAGGATTTACTACTCGGAACCAATGAGGTCGATTTTTTCCCTTTGATAATATCACGAAGCTTGAGGGCTACTTTTCTCAGAATAGGTAGATGTCTTCCACTCTTGATGTTGTATAAGAGGGACTGTGAATCATAAACCATAGAGAATGTTTCTGTGCAGAATACAGGCTTCTTGGTAATTCTGTTGATTTCTAAAGCCTGAGGCAGTTCGCTTTCAACGAACAATGAGTATTGACTTTCTGAAAACTCATTGGCCTTATGCTGTCCATGATTGTTCAATCTTTGACGCGCCTTTGCATCAGGAAGATCTAGCATCACCAATTTATCATATTGAACCCCATGCTTTTCCAACCACACTTCGGTTTCTTCTCTGTACTTTTCCAAACGAGAGGTTACTAGCGTACCTATTTTACTGCCTGGCAGATACAAGGGTGCTGCATTCAAAATAAAACTGCGATACTTTTCACCATCGTCATTCTGATCTGGAGTAGGATCCACACAAAGCACACCATCTATATCGAAGCAAGCTTTGCTTAGTGAGGTATGATTGAAGATATTCCATTGAAAATAACGCGGCGTAGGAACCGTTTCAAAGTAATAATCGGCATCGCGTTCTTTTCCAGCCGCAACATAAATTGCTGCGTATTCAATTTTGAATTTCTCTGCTTGGTCCTTCAAACGCTCTTTAACTTCACGCAAAGCACCACCCGAGGCAATACTGTCATCAACCACGAGCACTTTTTTAATAGCATCTATATTAATGAATTGTCCGCGTGCACCGGCTTTATAGACATGTCCTTTTAAAAAGGAGTCAATATCAGTGTATGGACGATTCAGATAAAGTGCCAACAGGTTTGCTGGAAGCATTCCACTTCTTGGAACACCCACTATGAGGTCAATATCTCTTGGAATGATACTCAATCTCTTGAGTATGATTTCGTTTAAGTCTTTAATAGATCGGTAGTTCATAGATTTGGGTTTTTAGTAAAGCTGCTGCTTTAGTGTATTCTTATATTTAGTCTCCCATTGAGGAGCCACGAACATGAAAACCATGCCCAGGTACATTAAAATTCCTGTTGGAAACTGGCCAAAGACACCGTTTCCATAAGAGGCCATCATTATTCCGGCCATACCCGCTACAAGAGCTGTAATCTGCCCTTTAAGCCAATCGTCTTTGATTTTACTCATTACGTTATACGCCCCCTGAAACAGGATGCCAAAAATGATGAGCAAATAAATTGTTAGACCAAAGGCTCCGGTATCGGCCCAGATCATTACATACCAACTATCCGTGGCAGTATTGGCCAAAAAGGTATGTGGGGAAAAACGTTGCCCCCAGTTGCCTGTGGCTCCTACACCTCCACCAAACGGACGTGAGGCGAGATAGCCAGATAATTTCTTTTGATTGTTAAGACGCACTTGAAGCGAAGCCTCATTAGGATCAAAGGCAGTGCGCATCCGTCTGATCTCTGCGTTGTTTTGACCAATGTTTGTATGCGCAAAAAAGATATATACTCCAATGCCCATAAGCGCGCCTAAGGCAAGTATCGCTATGTTTTTTCTAACGATCAGAAACATCATACCACCGATTGCCGGTACAGCAATAGCGCCTCGAGTTCCTGAAATCACCATACCGAAAAGACCCATCAAGGCAACACCAGCAAAGAAGATTCGCATCTTTTTACTGTGCTTACAAAAGAGGGTTAAAATTCCGAAGACTAATCCAGCATGGGCTTGAGAAGCTCCAAATTGTCCAGCATCAGAATAAAATGAGAAGATTCTGAGTTTTCCAAACAAGACGTGTGTTTCTGCACCACCGGCATCCAACCAAGCCTGTTCAAAAGGATCTACACCAAACTTGAATTGCATGATTCCTTTCAGTGTCCCCAAAACAGACAATACTCCCCACATTATAAAGAAGAGTTTGAGGTCTCTCGGTTTGCTAAACAACACAAAGGCTAAAGGAATAAACAAACACTGATACATACCAAGTCCACGCATCGCATAGAACCAAGCTTCTAGACTTACGGCTTCTGGATTTCCTAGTTGTGCCAGAACATAGATAAACCAAAGACTAGTAACTAAAGTCAGCATTGACTTTGCCTTTCGCCATTGAATTTTAGTCTTGAATGCTTTAAAGAATAATGCGAGATAAACCAGCATTATTATGCCATCTACAGACAAGCCCCACGGCAGCGGTACATATCTTGAAAGTCCAGTGGCAAAGAATCCCATCACCAGTATGGCCAAAATCCCAAAACGCGGATATTGAAAAACCAGATACAGGAATCCTAATACGCCAACAAGGCCAATACAGGCAACACCACCAAGTAATTCAAGTTTGGCCAATAATACAGCCGCTAGCACCATTACTCCAGCTATCAACACAAGTATTTGAGTTCGCAAAACAGCTGCTGAACCATTTCCTCGCCCGTTATTAAATGGATTTATGTTGGTCAGCTCGTTCATGGCAATTCGCGATTTACGGGTCCAACATTTTTACTTCCAAGTCGGGTCTTTAACTGAGCCCAACCCTGAACGTAAAACTTAATTCCTTCAGTAAAAATTCGTCTAAAAGACAAATCGACAGCGCGGTCCATAAATACAAACCCAAGCCATATCCCAATGAAGGTGAATAGAATTGTAGCCCAAGCTACCATCATCAAGGATTCAAACATGAAAATGGCGATGAGGTCCCCTACAATATTAAAGCTCAACATAACCAATACTTTGAGTGCATTGATCTTGGGTTTGTTGATGCTGTCCAATCCAATTCCAGTCATGCGATCTATAGGCAGCAACAGCCCATACAAAGCAAAAACTCTTAAAATATCTGCAGCATTAAATCCAGTAATCGGGTCGATTCCCGCGTATTGGTTTCCAGATAAGATCAGAACCAATAAGTCTGCGAATAAGAATGTGACCAAGCTACCTAGGGCGAAAAGCAAGGTCAAAGCTCCAGAATAGGTATAGAATAAATCTTTTAATTTCTTAAGATCTCCAGCTCCACTTGCTTTTGACATCTTTGGGAAAGCGGTTGCTGCAAAACTTCTCAATGGAATTTGCTGAAGCTCCGTTAGTTTCACCGGAATACTGTACAAAGCAACTGCTGCTGGTCCTAATGGACTTAAACCGATTATAAAACTGTCTGCGTTGCGCAGCAGATTTGTTCCCAAAAGGGTAATGGTTGTATACTTTCCAAAGTTCAATAGCGTATTAATTGCAGATTTTGTAGTTTGACCCAACGCGGCCAATTCATCCCATCCTTTAAGAAAGGTAAATACCGATGTCACAAGGTTCACTGCGATTAGGCAATACACCAATTGATCTAAGGTCAAGGCCGTTACAAATGCGTGAAACAGCAGGCAAAGGAAAAACAGACCACTATTGATTGATTTAATGGTCAATATTTTACCAAAACTAAGATCCGACTGTAGAATACATATAGCATTGTTCCAGAAGAGATTTACCAACACCAAGGCTGGATAATATTTAAAAAACAAAACGTATCCTGAGTCCGCTAATGCGTCGCTAAAAAACCAATTAATTCCAAAAACGATCAAGGCAATCAGCACAGAAAATACAATGCCTATGGTCAGATTTGCACCAATGAGTGCCTTGCGCTCCTGTTGATTGGCTCCGGATAGGAATCGTATCAATCCGATACTGGTAATTCCAAAGCGAAACATTTCCAACAGTGAGGCCGCAGCCACAAACAACACCCATTCCCCAAAGAGCTCTTTGCTCAGCGTCCGGGCAAGAATCGCAAACCCTCCAATCCCAAGTATGGCGATCACCACATTACCTGTCAAGGACAGGAAATTGTCTTCTCGGATCAATTTGTTTACAAGCGATTTCATTATTGTTTTAGCTCTTTACGGTAACAAACATACTTGCGTACCGTGTTGCGTTTATTATATTTCGACTGACAGCCATTTTGTATAGACCGATGGAAAAAATCCATAGATTAGTCTAAAAGCCATTTTTATTCAAAAACAGCTAAAATTGCCGCCACCTAAATAGACTCTCTGGCGTGAAACTGTAAGCGCAAGAGGTCTTTAATTCTTCTGCGCGATGCAGATCTGTTCTTAGGAAACTCTCCTAAAATCGGTTCTACTTCTTCCAATTCTACTCCATTGAGTACATGCTGGACCTTATTCTTGGTAAGGAACTTTAAGTTCTCAACCATATTACTGTCAGCCTCCGACCACAAACGGTTGGCGCGGCAAACCAGAATTGACAAATCAGCATTTGCCACAAGGTCCATTGGGTAATTATTATTGAGCAAGCCTTTAAGTTCTATGAACACAAAATCAGGTGTGTACTCTAAGCTAATGCCCGCTTTTTCTAAAATTTCTTGATAGCTTCCCACCGCGTTGAACGCATCAGAATCGCTGTAGGTGATACAATCAATATTGTTGATTGAAGTCAATGTGGTTTTTAAGAAGGCGTTGTTCACTCCAACGCGTGTATCTGAGTAGCCAAGAATACGATTCAGGATCGGATACCTTCCTGGTTTACTCTCACTTTGGTAAGCGACATCCTCATAATTTAATACTAAAACACGCTTGCCTTGATCGGCCAGAAATTTAGCCGTGTTTTGCGTAATCACAGTCTTGCCTTCCTTATCCTGAGTGCTGAGCATCATGACGGTTTTGGTAGATTCTGTATTGGCTTCCGTTCTGCAAGCACGTTTGAGATTTTGCACAATAATCTGCATCAATCGTTGCAAGACTACATCCTGATTCACCTTTCCAGGATTGTGAAGAACCTTGGAAACTAAACCTAATGCTGGCACACGGATGATCTTGGTGGATCGCTTTAAATTCTTAAGAGTATTGTCAAAGAACTCCATTCCTAAAATCAAGGCCAGCAACAGAATAAAGCCAATAAAAAGTGAGGCTATAACCAACAACTTGCGTTTAGTTGGAATTGGAGACAACGGATAATATGGTGGATCCATCGTTTTTAAGTTCGAACTCAACTCATTGTCTTGAGACTTGAGCTTCGCTAAATTCAAACCGTGCAATATCTCGAGATATCCTTGCTCAGAAACTGCAATTTCTCGTTCAATTCTCTTTAAGTTTGCCCCGGCTGGAGCATAAATGGAATACTGTTGCTTAAACTCTTCGTTTCTGTCTTCCATCACGTCGAGCTTAGCCTTGAGGTCTTCTGACTTCACTACATTATCCATCCAATCTGGTAAAGTTTTTCCCAAGGGAACTCCCTCTACAGAATTCTGAAATGAATACAGTTCATTGATTCCAGCGCGAATATCAATGTCCAACTGCTTTGACTCATCTTCTAAAGCTTTAATACGCTGCTGAGTATTTTCGTCATCTGAATCTGCAGATTCCAACATAGCGACTTCAAAGTTCAGTTCACCCAAGCGCTTCTTTTTATCCAAAACCTCTTGAGTCTTTGCTTGAACCTGCTCTTGGATCTTCAGTTTTTGTTCAATGACCTCCGTAGAAGCAATTGCACCTGCCAACTCCGCCTTCTTGGTATTGTAATTTACCTCCATCTCTTCCTTTACAATAGCCACCGCCTTACTCTGTTCGTAGTAGTTGATGATATTGTAATCCTTGTTAAACTGCAACAGCGTGTTCTCCGCCTGCTTCAATTTCTGCTCAGCCAAACGCAATTGCTCTTCGAAGTACTTAACTACGGCATCGGATCCATTTTCTTTAACTCCTTTATATCTTCTTTGACAGACTTCCGAGAAAATCGCCAAGGTCTGCTGACATATCCCAGGGTCATCGACTTGATAGCTCAACTTGACCAAATCACTATTGGACATACGCACAGCCTTTATCTCAGAAATAGCCTTGATGGAATAATGATCGTCTTCATAATTCAACAGCTCATAGACAAAATTGTCATTGGTCTCCATCATATAGGCTGTTAGGTTAGCTACCGTTTGCTCGTAGGCCTGTCGATTGATCGTACGCGGATATAGGGCTGTAAGCTCCGTAGCAACCGTACTATCTACCTCGGTGGTGGCGTCAGCTACTTCGTCTGATTGTACCACCAAATCAAAGAGCTCTTCTGGAACAGTTTCCATAAAAGCTTCATATGAGGCTTCTGAGATATATCTCGGATCAGCTCCGTCTAGCATTAAATGCTGACTTAACAGTCGAATAGCTACTTCTTCTTGAGTATCCCGTGAATTGACAATGTTAATAAGGTTGTCAAAAGCGATGTTTGTGGCAAAATAGTTGAAGGATTTATCCATCTCTATGGAGGATCCCGTTGCAAGGCCCGTAAACATCATTGTTTCTGAGTAGTAGTCGTACTTGGGATTTGAGGTCAGCAAGAATACCAATGCCGCCAACAAGACCGGAACGCCTCCTAGAAGAAACTTATGCTTAAGCAATAATCGTATAAATTCTATGAGTCTCATTGCGCGATTTTTAGTCCGGTATAATTCTCTAATAATCTCTTAGCCAATAGAAAGTTGGATTTGGCTGTCTCGTAATCTGATTGGATTCGAGCGGCAATATCATTGAGCCTCACATATTCATAGGCAATAATGTTTCCATTTCTGAACTCCTTCTCCACCATTTCCATATTTACTCTGGAGTTTCCGTAGTTGGTAGATTGTACTTTGAGGAGCTCATAACGAAGCACAACGGCCTCATACATGCGAATTACTTCTTGTTCTATAACTTGTTTTTGCTCTTCGACAAGACTGTATGCTTGTTCTACTTCCAACTTTGCGCGTTTCACCTGATTCTTCCGGTTCCAAACATCAAATATGGGTAGCTGCAAATACAAGCCAATTCCGTAATTGAGCTGCTGACTCAGCGTGGCAATGTTTGTGTTTTCAGCTCCTGTGGTACTGGAGATAAAGTTGTTGAATGTTCCGTAGCGAAGGTCGCCTCTTACCCCCATATTTTGGGACCAAATACGACTTTGAGTTTTAACATCGGTCTCTAAGACTTCAATATCGAGTTTTTGGTAGTTAAGCATGCCGCTTCTAGCATGTGCAGCCTCGATAAACAATTCAACCTTAGGCAGTATAAAATCAAACTCAGAACTTGGAGCGGTGGTGTTTTCTACCTGCCCAAAAGCTTGTAGGAATACCCCACAGATAAGACTGACAGTCAACACTTGTGTTATTTTGATTTTCATGGTTTAATCTTTGATTATGTATCACCACAAACATACATTAGTCTCGTTCTGAGGGGGTTAATTTTCGATTGACCGAAGATAAGCGTAGACGAATGGTTGTTTACCTTAGATTTTACAATTTCATGCGGTTGTAAGAATTGATGTTAAACAGTGTCTTTCTGCAGCAATGCTGGAATGGTACGCAGGATTAGTTTGATATCGTACCAGAAAGAGTAGCTGTTATCTATAAATTTATCGGCATAACTATTGTCTAAAGCCATACGGTCTTCTTCAGACATTACACCACCTTGTCCTCTTAATTCTACTTGCCAAAGACCGGTAATTCCCGCCGGCGCCAGAAAGCGTTTAGACATCATGTCTTCTGTAAGCATTTCTGCCTCATATACTGGTAAGGGACGATTTCCGACTATGGACATATCACCTTTGAGTACATTGATCAGCTGAGGGAGCTCATCTATACTGGTATTCCTAATGAACTTACCAACTCGGGTGATACGAGGATCGTTTGATATTTTTATGAAAGTAGATTCCGATTCTTTCTTGAGTTTTAATTGATGATGATGCCAGCTCTCGCAGAGAGAACCATTGTCCACATATATGATCGGTGAACAGGTTTCGCCTTCCGGCAATGCTGCACATTTAGGGCAGTTTTGCGGCTCTTGTTGAACCGGCTCTTCTTCCTGTACAGCGCTGTATTGATTATTGTCTTTAGCCAACTGCTTAATCAGCTTATCTGAGCCCGTTCGCATAGATCTGAATTTGTAGAAGTCAAAGGTCTTTCTACCTACGCGTTTAGCGATATAATATACTTTCCCTTTGGACTCCAAACGAATAGCCAAGGCAATTAAGGCTAAAAACGGTGAAGCCAACAATAAGGCCGTAGAAGCAAAAACAATATCAAATAAACGCTTAGACCAAGGTAATTTTACGGGCTTCATCGCAGGCATCACTGCTTGCTTTTTTATGATTGGATCTTTCGATTCTACCAATTTCACAGCACGTTTAAAAACAGATTCTGGCGTGGTTGAATTACACACAAAATAATCTGCTATTCCAAGATCAAAGGCCTTTTTATATACTCCACCATTGAACTCTTGCTGTAAGATTACAAACGGAATCTCTTGAGATTTCAGAGTTGATTTGATCTTCTCATACAAGTACAAGCCATCGTTTCCTGGCAATTGGTATTCAGAGATCAAAATGTCTGTCAATCCTGCGTTACTATCTAAGTATTTGATAGCTTCATATCCGTTTCTAACGGCAGTTATTTGAACTGCTTCAGTATTGTCGAAAAAATTTAGGTATCTCTCATAAGTACCTACAAACAGAATTCTCATCTTCGGGGCTGAATTATGATTTGTGTAAGGTTTTTAGTGCCTACCAAGAGGCTGCGTAGTGAATTGGGAAGAGGTTCTTTTTCACCACCTCTTTCAACTCCTCTGGATTAAATGGTTTGGTCAAATAATCTTGAGCTCCCATTTTATAGCATTTAATGCGTTCATTACTCTCGGTTTTTCCAGAAAGCATGATGATAGGAGTGTGCTTAGTAAAGCCCGTCAAACGAACTTCTTCCAATAGATCAAATCCGCTCATATCTTCCATTTGGATATCAGAAATTATTAGATCTGGCAAATTGGATTTCAACCATTCAAGAGCTTCTTTTCCCGAGTTCTTACTGATCACTTCATACTCCTTTTGCAAAAAATTCTGAAGCAGTAAACACAGGGTTTGTTCATCGTCAACTACAAGTATTTGCTTTTTCATAATTATGCTTTTACCAAGGTGAATAATTCAGGCTGCTCCTCTTCAAGAACAGTTTTGAAATAGGCGATCGTTTTGCGCAATCCATCATCTAGGGCCACATGTGGAGTCCAGTCTAGCTTCTGCTTTGCCAGAGAAATATCTGGCTTTCTGCGCATTGGATCATCAGACGGAAGCGCTCTAAAGATTATTTTAGAATCAGAACCCGTAAGCTCGACAATGCGTTGTGCCAATTGCAGGATTGTGAATTCATGCGGGTTTCCAATATTCACGGGACCTGTAAAATCTTCCCCGGAATCCATCATTTTCACCATACCTTCTACCAAGTCGTCAACGAATTGAAAGCTTCTGGTCTGGTCTCCTTTTCCAAAAACTGTGATGTCATCACCACGCAGTGCTTGGACAATAAAATTAGACACCACACGCCCATCCTCTGGGTTCATTTTAGGGCCGTAAGTATTAAAGATTCTCACAATTTTAATTCTCACATTGTTTTGAACGTGATAATCTTTAAATAGGGTTTCTGCAGCGCGTTTACCCACATCATAACAGGAACGCTCTCCGATTGGGTTAACATGCCCCCAATAACCTTCTGCTTGAGGGTGTACCTCTGGATCTCCATAGACCTCACTTGTTGAGGCTTGAAGAATCTTGGCGTTTAGACGTTTAGCTAACCCCAGCATATTCATAGCTCCCATGACAGAAGTCTTTAGGGTTTTGATCGGATTGTATTGATAGTGAACAGGAGAAGCCGGACAAGCCAAATTGTAGATCTCATCGGCTTCAATGAAGAA
The DNA here is from genome assembly GCF_013214815.1 of Gilvibacter sp. Lineage (GTDB taxonomy): Bacteria > Bacteroidota > Bacteroidia > Flavobacteriales > Flavobacteriaceae > Gilvibacter. Next base: position 37,083 of record NZ_JABSPU010000003.1, on the reverse strand, counting down.
AGGTGTGGTCACATCGTGGCGAATCAACTCAAATCTAGGATTGCCTAACAGGTGCATCACATTGTCCTTTCTACCTGTAAAATAATTATCTAAACAGTAAACTTCATGTCCATCGGCGAGCAAGCGCTCACAAAGGTGGGAACCTACGAATCCTGCACCTCCCGTGACTAAAATTCTCTTTGCTTTCATACTATTGTATTTTGAAAATTGGATTAAGCCGAAATCAGCTCTGACTTAATAATTGGAGCATTCTTGCTCGTATCCACTCCAATACACTGATAGTGATATCCGCGATCGTGCATGTCATTGATGTCATAAATATTACGTCCATCAAAAACTACTTTTGCATTAATGCGGGTTTGAATCTCTTGATGATCAGGAATTCTGAACTCAGACCATTCTGTTAAAACTGCCAGACAATCTGCTCCGTTCAATGCTTCATACTGATTGTCGTAGTAAGCAATACTGTCACCAAAATGATGTTTAGCTTCTTCATTCGCTACAGGGTCATAGGCTTTAACCTTAGCTCCCGCCTCCAAGAGTTTAGTGATGATCTCCAAAGAAGGAGCTTCACGCATATCATCGGTTTGTGGTTTGAATGAAAGCCCCCAGATAGCAATAGTTTTCCCAACCAGCTTTTGATTAAAGAAGTTACTGATCTTGTTGAAAAGCACGGATTTCTGCGCTTCGTTGACTTCCTCCACAGCTTCAAGAACTTTTAGATCGTATTTGTGCTGTTTTCCGGTTTTGATCAATGCTTTGACATCTTTAGGGAAACAGGATCCTCCGTATCCGATACCAGGATAGATAAACTTATTCCCGATACGTCCGTCCGATCCAATACCGCGTCTCACTTTATTTACATCGGCTCCAACTATTTCACATAGATTCGCGATGTCATTCATAAAACTAATCTTGGTTGCCAACATTGAATTGGCAGCATATTTTGTCATCTCCGCAGAAACGATGTCCATAAATAAAACTGGATGTCCGTTGAGGGTGAATGGCTTATAAAGTTTGGCTAAAAGTTTTTCAGCTCTTTCAGACTCCGTTCCAAGAACAATACGATCAGGCTTTAAAAAGTCGTTTATCGCTGCTCCCTCTTTTAAGAACTCTGGATTTGAAGCAACGTCAAATGGAATCTCTGCATTGCGCTTGGCAAGCTCTTCATTGATTGCTGTTTTAACCTTTAATGAAGTTCCTACAGGAACAGTACTTTTCGTAACAACCAGTTTGTAGTCATCCATATGACGACCACAATCTCTTGCCACAGCAATCACGTGCTTTAAGTCAGCACTTCCGTCTTCATCAGGCGGGGTACCAACGGAAATAAAAATAATCTGCGCCTCTTTTACTGCATTTGAGATATCCGTAGTAAAATCCAAGCGACCTTTATCATAATTTCTGGTAATGAGTGTATCTAGCCCCGGTTCATAAATTGGTATAATTCCTTTTTTGAGGTTATCAATCTTCTGCTTGTCTACATCGATACAAACTACCTCGGCTCCGACCTCAGAAAAACATGCTCCAGTCACTAGTCCTACGTATCCACTTCCTACAATTGCTATTTTCATTTCTTAGTGTATTTGGGTTTTGATGAAGCAAACTTAAAATCCAACTCGTCGAACGGTCAAAAATTTTGATTAACAGTAATTAAGTATCGACGAATGACATTTTACTCTCGACGAACAAATTTTAAAAAACGGGTTTTCCGTAATTTTTTTAACATTTATACACCTTATTCAGTGGGTATTAGTGGATTTTTAACGCAAAATCTTCAAATTTTATCACTATAGGTCTTTTCTTACTGTATATATGTTAATTTTTTTAACATATTGAAAGTTAAATCAACCTTCTGGTCCTATTTACAATAAGACATAAGCAAATTCAGACTGCTATTCTTTGAGCTAAACACTTACATTTTTATGCTGATCCTAAAAACTTATTACAGTAGAACCACATCCAACAACATGGAGATTTATTAACTACAAATTGAAAATTGGAACTTCGCAATGAACGTCGGGTAGGCGTTTGTTGAGATGCCGATTTGGGCGCCTGCCGACGGCACCGCGCTTTCGCTACTCGCTTTTGCTCCGCAAAGAGCTCAAACAAGCGCTTAAATGCGAAGCATTCATGACTACCTATACTTAAAATATTAAAGAAGGAATAATCGCTGGCGCGGGGTGAGGGGTCATCGTGATTTCAGAAGCGGGAATTACTCGCTACCTCCTCCGCTTCAGCTTCGGAGGTCGAGACGCTCGTGAGTACCGCCAAGTCGAGATGTAAATGAAAACCGGACCGAGCGTTAAAAAAATGTCCAGTGGACACTTTTAGCGAAGGGGCCAGCTGGCGGGTAGACAGTTTAAAGACCATTTTCCAACTAGAGGGACTTACGCTCACTCTTCGGCCTCCAAAGCCTGCGGCTTAGGAGGCTTGTTCGCGTGAGTCCCGCCCAGTCGAGATGTAAATGAAACCCCTGTGCAAAAGCACAGGGGGTTTTTTGTTTTTCATTCGCGCTTAGAAGTAAACTTCACGCGCTTTGAAAACAAAAAACCCCGACTCATTCGAGTCGGGGTTTTCGCTTATTAGTACAGAAGGCGGGACTTGAACCCGCACGGGCATTACTGCCCATTGGATTTTAAGTCCAACGTGTCTACCAATTCCACCACTTCTGCAACTTGGACTTAATGACAATAATATCATTAGAGCGAAAAACGGGATTCGAACCCGCGACCTCCACCTTGGCAAGGTGGCGCTCTACCAACTGAGCTATTTTCGCGTGTTTAAAGAACGTGCTCTTTGTTGTAAGAGCGGAGGCAAATTTAAAACTTTTATGAGAATACTAAAGTATTTTTTTAAAAGAAATTCGAGCTATTTCTTGAGACGTTCTGCGCGGTTGCGGCTCAATAGGCGTTTGATCTCGTTGAGTTTCATCAATGCCTCTACTGGAGTCAATGTATCTATATCCAACTCTAAAATCTCATCGCGAATTTCCTCCAACAAAGGATCGTCCAAACGAATAAAACTGAGCTGCAGCTCCTCTTCTGCTACTTGACTCATCTTATCGTTCAGCTGCTCAGAGGAATGCGAGTTTTCCAAGCGCTTAAGAATTTTGTTAGATCTGCGGATCACCGTATCTGGCATTCCCGCCATCTTAGCGACATGTATACCAAAACTGTGGTGTGAACCTCCGGGAACCAACTTGCGCAAGAACAATACATTGTCTGAGGTTTCCTTCACCGAGACATTGTAGTTCTTAATGCGCTCAAAGCGCTCGGTCATTTCATTGAGTTCATGATAATGAGTGGCGAACAAGGTTTTAGGACGCGCTGGATGCTCGTGCAAATACTCACTAATGGCCCAAGCTATGGAGATTCCGTCGTAGGTACTGGTACCGCGACCAATTTCATCCAACAGCACTAAGGAACGCTCAGAGATATTATTCAAAATACTCGCCGTCTCGTTCATTTCAACCATAAAGGTAGATTCCCCCATGGAAATATTATCGCTCGCCCCAACCCGGGTAAAGATCTTATCCACTACACCGAGGTCTGCGCTTGCTGCAGGAACAAAACTCCCCATTTGCGCCAATAGCGAGATAAGCGCAGTCTGACGTAAAATAGCAGACTTACCACTCATATTGGGTCCAGTAATCATGATGAGTTGCTGTTGCTCCCGATCCAAAAAGACATCGTTGGCCACATACGGAGTATCTGGCGGCAATTGTTTTTCAATGACCGGATGGCGCCCGTCTTTGATGTTGATCTCAAAGCCATCGTTCATTTGCGGGCGGTTGTATTTGGCAGTGATGGCCAAGTGCGCAAAACTGCACAAACAATCAACAGCCGCAACCGCTTGCGCGTTTGCCTGAAGTTTTCCAATAAAAGGAAGAATGGCTTGCAACAGTTCCTGATACAATTGCGATTCCAGCACGGCTATCTGCGCCTCAGCACCTTGGATCTTTTGCTCGTATTCTTTGAGTTCTTCAGTAATATAGCGCTCAGAATTCACTAAGGTTTGCTTTCTGATCCAGTGCTCCGGCACCTTGTCCTTATGCGTGTTTCTAACTTCTATATAGTATCCAAATACATTGTTAGAGGCGATCTTCAAGGAAGTGATACCGGTTTGCTCGGCTTCACGCTCAACCATCTTATCCAAATAGGCAATTCCACCTCCAGCGATCTCTCTGAGCTCATCCAGTTCTGCATTGAATCCGGCAGCAATTACCTTTCCTTTGGACAACAATATCGGCGCCTCTTCATCTAAGGTTTCTTTGATCTGTTCTCTGAGAGAATCACAGGGATCTAACTTGGCTAATAGGTCCTTGAATATCGTTCCTGAATCTGCTTCAACGCCTTGGATGAGCGGAATCAATCCTTCCAAGGAATTCTTGAGCTGCACCACTTCGCGTGGATTCACTTTCCCTGTGGCAACTTTAGATGCTAAGCGCTCCAAATCACGAATGTATCCCAATTGTCCCCTAAGACGTTCCAAGGCCTCTGGATTAGCCACCCAGTGTGCCACTTGATCATGCCTGCGGTTGATCGCATCCAAATCTTTTAAAGGCAAGGCCAACCAACGTTGCATCAAACGCCCACCCATGGGTGATTGCGTATGATCCAAAATATCCAACAAGGTCACGGCCTCAGGACTGGAACGGTGATACAGTTCTAAATTGCGAATGGTGAATTGGTCCATCCACAGGTATTTGTCCGCAGCGATTCTAGCAATATTGGTAATGTGATCCAAACGCGAATGCTGAGTCTCTTGCAAATAGTGCATAATGGCTCCAGCAGCAATCTGCGCCTGGGTTAACTGCTCCACACCAAATCCTTTTAAATTGAGCGTCCCAAAATGTTGAGTTAGCTTCTCTTTGGCGTATTCAGGCTGGAATACCCAATCTTCTAAATAGAAAACATTCAAGGCAGCAGAAAAATGCTCTTTAAACCAAGTTCGCTTTTGCTTGGAGAAAAGTACCTCAGCCGGGCTGAAATTTTGCAGTAGTTTTTGAATGTAGATCAAACTGCCCTCAGCCACTAAGAATTCGCCTGTGGAGATGTCCAGAAAGGCAACACCCAATTCCTTTTTTGAAGGATAGATCGCTGCCAAAAAGTTGTTCTTTTTGGCCTGAAGAATATCGTCATTTATGGCAACTCCGGGAGTTACTAATTCGGTCACTCCGCGTTTGACAATGGTCTTGGTCTGCTTTGGGTCCTCAAGCTGATCACAGATCGCCACGCGGCATCCTGCTGTCACCAATTTTGGTAAATAGGTATTTAAAGCGTGATGCGGAAACCCGGCCAATTCTGTTTTGTCTCCCCCATTATTTCTGGCCGTTAAGGTGATGTTCAAAATCTTGGCTGCACGCACGGCGTCTTCTCCAAAGGTTTCATAAAAATCGCCCACACGAAAAAGCAAAAGCGCATCAGGGTGTTTGGCCTTGATGGCATTGTATTGCTTCATTAAAGGAGTGACTTTTGTGGCCATAAACAGGGTTGAAAAGCTAAAGTAGAAAAACTCGAATTTTTAGAGAAGATCAACCCTCTAGAGTTATTCCCTTTTATTAACAATCTCCTACCTTTGCAAGCACATGAGCGACTTTAGAAAATTGCGCAATAGCCAACTGGACCGATTGAACGTAGCAGACTTCAAAGCGGCAAACAAAACTCCAATAATTGTAGTTTTGGATGACATCCGCAGTTTGAATAATGTGGGAAGTGTTTTTAGAACTTCGGACGCCTTTAGGATTGAAAAGATCTACCTCTGCGGGATCACTGCGACACCTCCGCATAAAGACATTCAAAAAACAGCCTTAGGAGCCACAGACAGCGTAGACTGGGAATACCGCGAAAACTGCGCAGAGCTCATTGAGCAATTGAGTCAAGAGGACATTAACAGTTACGCCATAGAGCAAACAGAAAATGCTACGATGCTCAACGACTTTGCTCCAGAAAAAACTCCCATGGCAATTGTTTTTGGCAATGAAGTAAAAGGCGTTCAGCAAAAAGTTATTGACCGCTGTGCAGGCGTGATAGAAATTCCGCAGATCGGCACCAAACACTCGCTAAATATTTCTGTGAGTACCGGAGTGGTTCTTTGGGATCTGTTTCAGAAATTATTGCTAAAGGTTTAAGAAACAATGGCTCGCAGCACTTTTAAATAGTCTGCTCTGTTAGCCACAAAATCCAATCCAGAGACATCAATGACCTTTACTCCTCCTTCTGGGAAGGATTTTATGTACTCTTGATACCCCTGATTGAGCTGTTCCAAATATTCCGGTTGAATGTCAGACTCGTAAGAACGGCCGCGCTTTTTGATGTTAGCCAAAAGGCTTTCCGTAGTTTGATAGAGATAGATGTATAAATCCGGACGCGCAATCTCCTTATACATCAAATGGAAGAGCTTTTTGTACAAGGCGTATTCCTCGTCCTGCAAGGTAACCTTGGCAAAGATGAGTGATTTGTACAGATCGTAATCCGCTACAATGAACTCCTTGAAGAGGTCGTATTGGGAAATATCATCCAACAACTGCTGATACCGATCTGCCAAAAAGGACATTTCCAACGGAAAGGCATAGCGCGTTTGATCCTTGTAAAACTTGGGCAAAAAAGGATTGTCCTTAAATCGTTCCAAGACCAACTTGGCATTAAAGTCGTGCGAGATCAAAGTGGCCAGACTGGTTTTTCCAGCGCCGATATTCCCTTCAATGGCCAAGTATTTAAACTGATCCAATTGGAGGTTTTTCTTTGGATTCCGGAGCCATTTGGACTGTTTAGCCAGACTGGATTCATCACTGCATGCCTCCAACAATTCTGTAACGGTTTTTCTCAGTTTAGGATGTTTCCAATCGGGAGCCAAATCGTGCATGGGCTGCAAAACAAAAAGTCGGTCTTGCATAGCTGGATGCGGCACCGTTAGGCTCTTAGAATCTACCTCTGCATCATCAATAGCAATGACATCTATGTCTATGGTTCGTGAACTGTAGCCCGCAGACTCGCCACGAATCCTCCCCAGGTGTTTTTCGATACGCAGCACCTCTTTGATGAGTTTGGAGTTAGACAGATCAGACTCCATTTTCACAATACAATTTAAAAACTCAGGACCTTCAAAGCCCATAGCTGGACTGCTGTATACGGCAGAGATCTTTCTAACATCACCAAGAGTCTCAAAAAGGGCATTCACCGCCGCTTGCAGTTGTTCAAATCGGTTGCCTTGATTGCTCCCGAGCGCGAGGTATATGGTGCGTTTATCTTTGATGAGGGTCAGTGATTAGGTAAGAACGAAAATAAGCAAAGTCCGCAAAAGATAATAACAGTGTTTATTAAAATCGTAACTTAGCTAAGTGAGTGATTCCATACCAAAAAACGGCCCCTTGGCCGATCGTATCTATCTGATTCTCGCCGCCTTGTTCATCACCTCTTTGGTGGTTTCTAACCTGATCTTTCAAAAATTTGTATCGATTGATTTTTTGGGGATTTACACCTTTGAGATCTCCGTGGGTATTTTGCCCTACCCCATTACATTTTTGATCACAGATATTGTAAGCGAGGTCTATGGGAAGAAGAAGGCGAATCAAATGGTAACCACTGGAATCTTTGCTTCTTTTTTCTCCTTAGCAATTGTCTGGACTGCCGATCATTTTAATGCCATCCCAACAAGTCCATTAGACAATGAGATCTTCACATTAGTCTTTGGAGCCACTGCAGTTGCTGTTTTTGCTTCCATGATGGCATATCTACTTGCACAATATATAGACATTCAGATCTTTCACTGGTGGAAGCGAATTACCAAAGGCAAACACCTATGGCTGAGAAACAACTTCTCTACCTTCACTTCTCAGTTTGTAGACACCTTTACGGTGCTTCTACTGCTCTGTAGTTTTGGCAAACTGCCTTGGGAGATCTTTACCAGTTTACTCATTAGCGGCTTCCTTTTTAAGATCTTAGTAGCGCTTTTAGACACGCCACTACTCTACGCTGGAGTATATTATCTCAGACATTTATTTGGCCTTAGAGGCAGCGAAGAATTGCGTTAAACTCATCTTTAGATGTAAGGTCTTGTTTTCATGCACCACTAAAAGGGCATGTTTATACTATATCTCGTCATCGGAGTTTTATTGGCTGGAATAGGCGGCGCCTTTCCTGGAGCGTCCAATATTGCTGTGATCAGCGCAGCAGCCAAAGGTCGTCAACGACAAGGCCAGCAAATTGCCTATGGCGCTGGTTTAGGCGAGATCTCTTTGGCTTTCCTTGCTTTGAGTTATAGCATGTTCGTCGCTGACTTCTTAAAGATGAATCCTTGGATCAAAGTCTTATTTGTTGGTGTTTTTTTGATTGTTGGGACCCTGTTTTTATTTAAACAACAACTTCCCAAACGCAAAAAGAAGTCCAATGAATCTGGAAGTATGAGTACAAGACTGCTTCAAGGTTACCTTTTGGCCGCTATCAACCCACCTGTGTTGTTATTTTGGTTAGTAGCAGTAGCTTTGGTCAATAGCAATTATGTGGAGCTGTCTGCAATGCTTGATTTGAGTTCTCTGCTTTTCTTTTTCTTCGGAGTTTTTCTGGGCAAGGTTGGAATCTTGATGATCTACGGATCTACGGGCAAACGCTTAGCCTCGAAAGAGACCAAAAAACGCAGTAAAGTTTGTTTGCATACCCTGATCGGCATTGCCTTAATTGGTATAGCCGTGGTGCAAGCCTTGCGTCTTTGGGTTATCTAAAGCGTTTGGCCTCAGCATCGTAATCCTCGTAAAAATCGTCAAAAGTTTTATCCGTGGTGTAGTCATCAGTCAAAACGCGATAAACCATCAATACCACAAACACCTGTCCGAGTACACTCAAATAAAACACCCAATTAAAAGGAAGATCCATTGTAACCATTATCGTTAAGGTTACCAATAGTAGTGTGGTGATCCACACCAAAGACATGGCGGAAAGTTTTAGTTTATTCATCTATTTAAAAATTTTTATTTCTCCGATAATCGAATAAAAATTATCTGTATAGATCAACCGCTTCGCTTTCGCACAAAAAATTTTATTATTCCGTCGGATATACTAGTAATTAAATTTGTTCGTGCTCATTTCATAGCCCTATAAAGAATAACGCTATCTCTGGCAAGGACTTATTAAAAAGCTGTTAAAGACAGTTTTAGGCGGTCACCCCCAACTCCAAGGCGACATAAAGCCCTTCATTACTGCGCACATTGAAAACCGTTTGGTCTTCAAAGATCAAGTATTGCCCTTTGATACCCACTAGGGTTCCTGTATAGGCTCCATCTTTAACTAAATTAAGGCTGTTGGGTTTCTCCGGATATTGCTGCACAGGAAACTCCAAATGCGTTTCCGTTTGCTGCTCCAAGACATACTCCTTGGCTTCCTCCGGTACTAAAGGCAAGAGTTTATCACGCCAATCGACAAGATCCTCGTCTTTAATATCATTTTTAAGCATGGCCCGCCAGTTGGTCTTATCACTCACCTGATCCTTTAAGGCAACTTCGGTGATCCCAGCCAAATATCTGTTGGGAACCTCCACAATAGCAATGGCTTCATGCGCACCTTGATCAATCCAACGCGTTGGCACTTGACTTTTACGAGTCACCCCAACCTTTACGGAACTGGAATTGGCCAAGTATACAATATGCGGCTGCAATTGCATTTTCTTTTCATACTCTAAGTCACGGTCTTCTTGACCTAAATGGGCTTTGCTGAGTTCGGGTTTGATGATCCAATCCGCAGCTTGAGGAATGGTGCTAAAACAATCATAACAGAAACCTTGTCTGAAGATTTTTTTGTCTTTGCCACAACTCAAACACTCATACTTGAGAAACTGCAAACTAATGCGCTTTCCCAAAAGTTGATTAACGTTGATGAAATCATTCTCAAAGTTCAAGAAATACTGCACGGGCTGGCCGTTTTGCGTCTTCATTTTTGTGAGTACTCCTGTATAGGTCATATGCTTAAAATTCCTATTTTTATTGCCTAAAGATAGCGCAAATAAATGCCAATACCGATTGTAAATTCTATTGCCTCCTGGTTTTTAAAAAAGCGGTTCCATCAGATAGAACTCTTTTTAAAATACCCCGATGAAGTGCAACGTGAACTGCTGAGCAATCTCTTGGTAAAGGCCAAGGATACGGAGCTTGGCAAGCGCTATGGCTTTGAAGATATCAAGGATTACGAAACCTTTGCGGCTCGTGTACCCATTAGCTCTTATGAAGATTATAAAGACCTCATAGAACGTTCACGACAAGGAGAATCCAATATTTTTTGGCCCAGCCCTATCAAGTGGTTCGCAAAGTCGAGTGGAACCACTTCTAGCAAAAGCAAATTCATACCGGTAAGCGGTGAGTCCTTAGAGAATTGTCATTATGCAGCCAGCAAGGATCTGCTCTGTATGTATTTGAATAACAATCCCGACTCACAACTATTTGTGGGCAAGAGTTTACGCTTAGGCGGGAGCAAGGAACTATACAAAAGCAACGGCACTGCCTTTGGAGATTTATCCGCGATCTTGATAGACAATATGCCTTTTTGGGCGGAATTCAGTTCTACGCCGAGCAGCGAGGTGTCGCTTATGGCCGATTGGGAGACCAAAATGCAAGCCATTGTCAATGAAACCATACAAGAAAATGTGACCAGTTTAGCGGGTGTACCTTCTTGGATGTTAGTTTTGCTCAATGAGGTACTGACTTCTACCGGAGAGAATAACCTCTTTGATATTTGGCCGAATTTGGAAGTCTATTTTCATGGCGGGGTGAGTTTTGAACCCTATGTGGATCAGTACAAACAGATCCTACCCAGAGATGACTTTAAATACTACGAGATTTACAATGCTTCTGAAGGATTCTTTGCCATTCAAGACAAGAATGACAGCAAAGACCTTTTGCTCATGTTGGACTACGGAATCTTTTACGAATTCATTCCGATGGACTGCTACGGTACTCCCGAGCAGCGCGTGATTCCTTTAGATCAAGTAGAAGTTGGAAAGAACTACGCTATTGTAATCACCACCAACGGCGGATTGTGGCGTTACAAGATTGGAGATACCGTTAGATTCACCTCCGTAAGACCCTATCGTATTCGAGTGAGTGGACGCACCAAACATCACATCAATGTCTTTGGAGAGGAATTGATCATTGAAAACGCAGAAAGTGCACTCAAAAAAGTGGCGGCCAAAACCAATTGCGAAATTGTAGATTATACCGCGGCCCCTATTTTTATGGAGGGACGTGAAAAAGGCGCTCACGAATGGCTCATCGAATTCAAAAAACCACCTACTGATCAAAAGCAGTTCACCAATTTACTCGATCAATACCTACAAGAAGTAAATTCTGATTATGAGGCTAAACGCTATAACAATACCACGTTAAACCTACCTACGGTTCACTTTGGACGTGAAAAGGTCTTCTACGATTGGTTGAAAGCCAAAGACAAATTGGGCGGACAACACAAGGTGCCTCGCCTGGCCAATACTCGCGATTATTTAGAGGAATTACTTCAGCTGAATGCTTAAGAAACGGCCTTGAGCTTTTTAATGGTTGACTTGTTGAGCTTTTTCTCTGCATACTCTTTAGTCACATGCAATTGACGGTCATCCGTACCCGGCATCTCAAACATAGCGTCTGTCAATACCGCTTCACAAAGCGAACGCAATCCACGAGCTCCCAACTTGTATTCAATGGCCTTATCAACCACGTAATCCAAGGCTTCTTCTGTGATCACAAAGTCAATCTCATCCATCTCAAAGAGTTTCTTGTATTGCTTTACAATCGCGTTCTTTGGCTCGGTAAGAATGGCTCTTAGGGTTCCTTTGTCTAACGGATCCATATGCGTCAGAACAGGAAGACGTCCAATGATCTCTGGAATCAATCCGAAGTCTTTAAGATCCTTAGGAATAATGTATTTAAGCAAGTTGTCACGCTCAAAGGCGTCGTCTGACTTAGAAGCGCTAAAACCAACCGCTTGCATGTTCAAACGCTTGGTTATGGCGCGTTCAATGCCATCAAAAGCTCCACCGGCAATAAATAGAATGTTCTCCGTATTGACTTCAATGAACTTCTGATCTGGGTGCTTACGCCCACCTTTTGGCGGTACATTCACGGTAGTTCCTTCTAGCAACTTCAATAAGGCTTGCTGGACTCCTTCTCCAGAAACATCTCTGGTTATGGAAGGGTTATCGCTTTTACGGGCAATCTTATCGATCTCATCAATAAAAACGATTCCGTTCTGCGCCTTCTCTACATTGTAATCTGCAGCTTGAAGCAAACGCGTCAAAATACTTTCTACGTCTTCTCCAACGTATCCTGCCTCAGTTAACACTGTTGCATCTACAATGGCCAAGGGCACGTTTAACATACGTGCCACTGTTTTGGCCATTAAAGTTTTTCCCGTTCCGGTTTGCCCAACAATGACAATGTTACTTTTCTGAATCTCGATATCATCATCCGTTGGTGGTTGCAACAATCTTTTGTAGTGATTATACACAGCCACAGACATCACCTTTTTGGTGTGTTCTTGCCCAATGATGTATTCGTCCAAAAATTCTTTGATGGCTTTGGGTTTCTTCAGCATGAGCTCCTTGGAAAGTTCAGCATTGCTGCTGTGGGTAGCTTCTTCTACCACAATTCCATGAGCCTGTTCTATACAGCGGTCGCAAATGTGCGCATCCAGCCCTGCAATAAGCAAGTTGGTCTCTGACTTTTTACGCCCACAAAACGAACATTCTAATTCTTCTTTAGCCATCTTTCTAGGTATTCAGGTAAAGCGTATAACGGCAATTATCCGCGGGTTAGTATTTCATCAATCATTCCGTATTCCTTGGCTTTGTCTGCCTTCATCCAGTAATCACGGTCAGAGTCTTGGTAGATCTTCTCATAAGTCTGGCCAGAATGCTTGGCGATGATTTGATACAATTCTTCTTTCAAGATCAAGATCTCACGGGCAGTGATCTCAATATCACTAGCTTGTCCTTGCGCACCACCTAGCGGTTGGTGTATCATGACACGAGAGTGGGTCAATCCACTGCGCTTGCCTTGAGCTCCGGCACAAAGCAATACGGCTCCCATAGAAGCAGCCATTCCGGTACAGATCGTAGCCACATCTGGCTTGATGAACTGCATGGTATCGTAAATACCCAATCCGGCGTATACACTCCCTCCTGGAGAGTTGATATAGATCTGAATGTCTTTAGAGCTGTCTGTACTTTCTAAGAACAACAATTGCGCTTGAATAATATTGGCCACCTGATCGTTGATGCCTGTTCCCAAAAAGATGATGCGGTCCATCATCAACCTGGAGAATACATCAAAGATCGCAATGTTCATTTGACGCTCTTCAATAATGTTTGGAGTTAGACCAACCGGATACATGCTGCTCACGATCTTATCGTAATAAGTAGAGCTGATCCCTTGATCCTTTATAGCAAAGTTTTTAAATTCTTTTCCGTAATCCATGTAAATGGGTTTGATTTTTAAACTAAACTGTGTAAGAGAAAATCAATTATACAATTTAGTTTTGATTGACAAAAAAAGGCGTGAATCCTCACGGATTCGACGCCTAAAGATAATTAAAATAAGCCGGTTTAACTGTAGGCCTCTTTTACGAAGGCGTCGTAGGTTACCTCCTTAGTCTTTAATTTTGCATTTTCCTTAAAGAAATCAAGCATTTTCTGACCGTTTAGCTGCTCTTGCAAACGCTGAACTTCTTCTTGGTTGCTCATGATACGAGCCGTGATGCCATCCAATTCTTCTTGAGACGGATCCATTTGACCAAACTGAGCCATTTGCGCTTTAATCATGTTTTGCGCGTAGTCTTTCAACTCGTCAAAAGTCACTTGCAAATTGTGCTCTGCACGCAGTTTGCCTTCAATCAATTGGTAACGCAAACCTTTTTCAGTGCGCTCGTATTCTGCATTGGCCTCGTCCTCAGAAAGCTCTTGCTCTCCTGCAACACGCAACCAACGTTTTAGGAATCCATCAGGCAGATCGAATTTGGTGTTGTCGATCAATGAATCAACCACATCGTTCAATAATTTTTGATCCGCTTGTTGCGCAAACTGACGCTCTGCGTCTTCTTTGATCTTTCCGCGAAGTTCCTCTTCTGACTTCACTACGTCCTTTCCGAAGAGTTTGTCAAACAGCTCCTGATTCATCTCAGCTAGCTCACGGGTGTTGATCTCGTCAATAGCGAACTCCACTTCAACGTCAAGTCCTTTTGCATCGTCAGAAGACACTCCAAAAACTTGTTGGTTTTGGAAATCGTCTTTGAACATAGACTTGGTTTTAAGAGTAACAGTCTCTCCTGCTTTTGCTCCTAATAATGCTTTTTGCTGACGTTTTCCGTCAACGCGATCTAGCGATAGTGTAGTTTTATTGTCGATTCCAGCTTCTTCATTTTTGAACGTACCGGTGATCTCTGCATCTGCAACAACCTCAGCTTGGCTGATCAATTTTCCGTACTGCTTGCGAATGCTTGTTACTTGGTTGTCGATCATTTCATCATCGGCAACGATCTTGTATTGAGTAACGGCTTTCTTTGGAGCCATATTTACATCAAACTTAGGAGCAAGACCCAATTCAAATTCGAAGTTGAAATCGTCTCCGTCCCAATTGATGTCGGTCTCATTTTTTGGAAGAGGGTTTCCAAGTACCTCCAATTTCTCTTCAGTAAGGTATTTGTGCAAGGAATCCTGAAGCAATTTGTTTACCTCATCGACCAAAACGGCCTTCCCATACTGACGCTTAACCATGCCCATAGGCACATGTCCTTTTCTAAAGCCAGGAATGTTAGCGTTCTTTCTGTAATTGTTTAAAATGGTTTCTACCTTGTCTGCGTAGTCCTTTTTCTCGATCGCCACTGTTACTACGGCGTTCAAATCATCAATATCGGTTCTGCTGATGTTCATAATGTATTTTTCTCTGAAAATCGGAGTGCAAAACTACGACTTTTTTAAGCCATCAGCAAGGGAAGCAAGACTTGATTATCAGGCCTTTGGTTTTTCTTCTTTGACCAGGGAATTGACAAAGGCTTGCAAGAAGGAAAGCAAGATACTGAACAGTACCGCCCACCAGAATCCATCTACCCTAAATCCATCGAGCATCTCACTGGCCAGCAAAACAATTATGGCGTTGATCACAAAGAGAAATAAGCCCAAGGTAAGTATCGTCAGCGGCAAAGTAAACAAGATCAATAAAGGTTTTACAAAAAGGCGTAGGATCGCTAGAACGACCGCAACAATTATCGCTCCCCAATAGCCAGAAACAGATACTCCGGGCAAAACATTAGCCAGTATAAGAACCGCCCCAGCGGTTAATGCGATTTTAATCAGCGTGTTCATCAATTTGAAAATTTGTTTGTGCTCATTTCATAAAAAAAAGCGTTACCCGAAGATAACGCTTTTTATCATGTGATATTTAGATGGTCTTAATCGTTACTCAAGGTAATAGTTCCGAAAGTTCCGATATCTACCTTTGGAATAGTAGCTCCGTATTTGGCGTTGATCGCATCAATGATCAAGTTTGCCGTGTAAGCATATCCTCGTGGTGTTGGGTGAACCCCATCCAAAGAAAACGCTCCTCCAGTTACAAACTCATTGGTCAACATTACTCCGTTGCTCATCACTCCTCCGTTAGCCACTTGTGCCAAAGCACTTCTAGCATCTACAAGGGCAATGTCATTAGCAGCAGCAATACCTTCAATTGCGGCATTGTAAGCAGCTCCAGCAGCAGCAACACGTGCTTGCTCTGTAGCAGTCAATACAAATTGGTTTGCTAGAGGTACAGATACCCCGTTGATCGCTGTAGGATCATCTCCAACTTGAGTTCCTAAAACACCAGCCGCAGTAAGAACGATCAAGTCATTCTCATTTGCCTGACGCAATTGCCCAAGCAATGCAGCAGTGGCAGGATCCAAGTTAGCAGGAGGTCCTTGAAGGATCGTAGTAACATCAGTAAGGTCTGTATCCACAATGATTGGCGCATTGCCCAATCCAGCTTCAAAAGTAACTACACGTGAGGAAGCTTCTTCTGCACTAATGATTCCAAAACTAACTAGTGTTGGTAATACGATGTCATTGTAAAGCGCAAAGTTCGCATTCAATGCAGCAGCAGTAGCCTCGTCCAGTGGAACCGAGTTTACAGGTACTGTAGTAAAGAATGGAATAGAAGTTACATCAGGAATATTCAACACAACTCCTCCAGATCCACCAGCAGCCAAAGCCTCTACTTCTTGGCTAAATACAGAAGCAAAAACATTAGGGTCAGTGATATCGTTTGGTCCATAAGTTGTTGGATCCAAGTTTCCAAGTTGATCTACACCAGAACCACCGCTAGTCGCGTAGCTCAAGATATCGTTGTTTCCGATCCACAAGCTAAAGAAAGAAGGGTTCAAAGAAGCTGCATCTCCAACAACAGTTGCAGAAGCGTTAGTGGCGATACGAGCATAGTAAGGGTTAGCAGTTCCTGTAAGAACTCCGTTTACATCTCCGTATCCAGGAGCCACCAAGTGGAAACTCTTTGCACCAGGAATACCCATATTGTTGAATGGGCTAGCTAATCCGTTAGCAACGTCAGTAGTTGGCATACCACCTAGAACAGCAGGTCCTAAGTTACCTTCAGCATCCGCAGCTAAAACAAAACGGTTTTGAGAAATCTGGTTTCCGCTTAAAAGCAATCCACCCAAATTATCGTTCATCAAAGGCTGAGTGAAATCTCCACCTCCAGCTAAAGCAAATTGGTTCGCTAGAATGTTCGGATAAGAGTTCTCTTGTCCTGTGATATAAAGTGCACCGTCTGCAAAACCAGCAGTAAGGGAGTTACCCACGGCCACAAAACTTGACATATTGGCTTCACCAGTAGTGTAAAAGCCTTCGTCAGTGATCGGTTCTTCAAATTCAACTTCACAACTTGCTAGGAAAGCTGCAGAAGCGACAAATAAATATTTAATATATGTTTTCATATGGCTTATCAGATTAAGTTGTGATTACATTCTATAAGAGATTCCAAGACCTGGAATGAAAGAGCTCGACTTGTAAGTCCCTCCAAATGGAACGGCAACACCATCCTCAAAATAGAAATCGTAAGAAGCATCAACTTCTTTAAATCTCAAATAAAGGAAAGAAGCGTCGATCTGGAAACGATCACTCAAGTTGAAGGTCAAACCAGCAGTGTACCCTTGTGAATCGTTACGAGGAGTTTCCGGAGCGAAGAATCCGTCCTGTACCGGAGACTCATCAAAGTAGTAACCTGCACGTAAAGTAAACTTAGAAGTAGCTTCATACTGCAAACCAAAACGGTAAATAGAAGCATTCTTATAGTTTCTACGGTTGAATGAGTCCGGAATGTTAGGATCTGCAAAGTCAATATCTAATGAATTGTACACATCCCAGAACGCACGGTTGAAGTCAAAAGCAAACAACCACTTGCTGTGGAATTGGTAAGAGAAACCAACGGTCAATTCTGCCGGAAGTGGCAAGGACGCATCAAAAGTAGTATCCGCAAAAGGAGTCAAAGGTGAGTTTGGTACATTCTCAAAGTCAGCCTCTCCGCCTTCAGCGTCTAGAATAATTTCTGAACGGTAATTGAATCCAATATTGATCTTATCAGTTGGTTTGAACATCGCACCAATAGTATAACCCCAAGCATTAACACCAGAAGCATCAACAGTAACGTTTGTTCGGTTGCCGTCTAAGTCAGATAAAGTTCGGTTCAAGTTTCTGTTGAAGTTTACAGAACCAGTCACGTAAATAGGTCCACCACCGATACTCAACTCGTCAAAGATCTTTACAGAAACCGTTGGTTGTACAAAGATCGCAGCCAACTCAATGTTGTTCACTAAGTGAGATCCTTCCCAGTCATTCGGATATTCAACAGAACTACCATAAGGCGTGTAAACACCAAGACCAAAGGCTAACCAGTCGTTAGCTTTGTAAGAAGCATACAGATAAAATGGAGTTCCAACAGGGCTATCAGTCTCTGTGGAATATCCGAATTCTGCATTCTGAAATTTTACATCAGCGAAAACACCAGAAACACCAGCAGAGATGTTCAGTTTGTTTTCCAGGTAGACCATACCGGCAGGGTTAAAAAACACCAATTCGGCACTGTTTACGACTGCCACACCCGTGTGTCCCATAGCCAGAGATTTCTGCCCCTGAAGACTCACACGGTATCCACCTGCATAAGTCACCGCCGCAGTCAACGCAAAAACAGCGAAAATGAGTAATTTTTTCATAAAAAGGGATTAAAAAATTAGATTGTAGTATTAGTTCAATTACAAAGGTAGTTCTTTTTAAGCACTACCTATTTATTATGCATACATAATAAATGTTGTGCAATGTTATAAAAAATCTATAACATTTTGGTAAAATTCCCTAGGATTTTCGGCATGTAGCCAATGTCCAGCGGCGGAGACCTCATCGATGATTGCCGCAGGAAAATGTCTTTTAATCATGATTTCATCCACAGGAAGTATATAGTCTGATTTTGCACCTTTAAGAAACAAACTCGGTCCATCAAAGCGTGCCTCAACTGCCAAAGGTTTGCCCACTTCTTCAATATGCTGCTTCAAAGCGGGAAGGTTCATCCGAAGCCCCAAAACACCTTTATCAACCCAGTAGAGATTCTTCAATAAAAACTGTCTCACACCGGGTTCAGCAACGTATTGACTCAGCAGCTCATCCGCTTGAGAACGCCCTGTTAATGAGGCTTCCCAAAGAACGGTCAATCCGTTTAATATAGCCTGATGGTGCTGTGGATAAGCTTTTGGAGCGATATCTGCATCGATCATTTTAGACACGCGCTGCGGATTTTGCGTAGCGAATTCCATGAGCGTTTTTCCGCCCATAGAGTGCCCAATAAAACTGGCCGATTCAATTCCATAATGGTCCAAATATGCGAGCAGGTCTTGAGCCATTAAAGCATAAGAAAATCCGGAATCGTGAAAGCTGCGCCCGTGGTTTCTTTGATCCACCAAATGCACCTGAAATCCAGCTTCTGCAAATTTATTGGCCAAGGTCTTCCAATTGTCTCCCATGCCTAAAAAGCCGTGAAGAATGATCAAAGGCTGTCCCTCTCCGACAATTCTAGAGTGCAATAAACTCATGATTGTAATTTATGGATATACATATTCACCACATTTTCTAAGCCTAAGTACAAGGATTCTGAGATCAAGGCGTGACCTATGGATACTTCTGCCAAATGTGGAACCTCTTGCGCAAAGAAGGCAACATTATCTAGGGAAAGATCGTGTCCTGCATTAATTCCCAAACCAAGCTCGTGCGCTAACTGAGCGCATTCAGCATAGGGTTTAACGGCTTGCTTATTCCCCTCACCGTAACCACTGGCAAAAGCTTCTGTATACAACTCAATTCTGTCGGTACCAACCTCGGCAGCTCCTTCAATCATGGCTGCAACAGGATCCACAAAAATGGAAGTACGCATGCCTTTGTATTTGAATTCTGCAATGATCTCTGTAAGAAAATCTTTGTGCTTTACCGTATCCCAACCTGCATTTGAGGTTAAAACGTCCACGGAGTCAGGCACCAAAGTGACTTGCTCAGGCACCACTTCATTGACCAAATCCACAAAGCTACCTACCGGATTCCCTTCAATATTGAATTCCGTGTGAACGAAAGCTTTGAGGTCACGTGCGTCTTGATAACGAATATGACGTTCATCGGGTCTTGGGTGAATGGTAATCCCATGGGCTCCAAAATCTTGAATATCTGAAGCAACTTGAAGCAAGTTGGGCACATTACCCCCTCGTGCATTACGCAGGGTGGCAATTTTGTTAATATTTACGCTTAATCGCGTCATGGCTTAATATTTGAATACAAAAATACGAAGATGATAAAGGCTCATGCTCCTTAAAATTGATTAATTTGCATAAAAATTATTGGCATTGAATACTGCGGAATACATTATTAACGACGTTAGACCTTTCAACTTGGAAACTATGGTGAGTGAAGTTCAAAATACCTTCAACAATCTCACCTATTCCCATCTGCCGGTTTATAATGAAGGCACTTATTTAGGGTGTATTTCTGAGACTGATGCGCATTGCTTTGAAAGCGACAAGACACTCTTGGAGGTGCAATATGCCTTGGAGGGATTCTTTGTGCGTGAGAATACCAATTGGTTGGATGTATTAGAGGCTTTTGCGCAACATTCCAGCAACATCATGCCTGTCCTTAATGAGGAACAAGAGTATCTCGGCTATTTTGAGTTGGGTGATATCATGAACCTCTTTAGCGAAACGCCCTTCTTACATGAAGCTGGAGGGATCATCATTATTGAAAAGGGAGTCAATGATTATTCCTTTAGTGAGATCTGCCAAATTGTGGAATCTAACGATGCGCGATTATTGGGAGTTTTTGTTTCCCATATGGAGAACG
Organism: Gilvibacter sp.; assembly: GCF_013214815.1. GTDB lineage: Bacteria > Bacteroidota > Bacteroidia > Flavobacteriales > Flavobacteriaceae > Gilvibacter. The sequence goes on along the minus strand of NZ_JABSPU010000003.1, from coordinate 16,692 downwards.
ATTTGATCCAAGCTACGGTAAAGATTGCGCCTACCGGCATCAATACCATTGTACAGACCTTTAGACGTTACGGCTACAATATTGTATCTCAACATGCGGAGGACACCTATCTGGACAGCCTAAAAGCGCGTTCCAAGTATTTGGACAAATACCTCAATATGTAATTAGGCCTCAGGCATGAAGATCGCGATCTACGGACAGTTTTATCACAAGAACTCAGGCGGTTATATCGCTTCAGTACTCAATGCGCTTGACAAAGCCCAAGCTGATGTATTCATAGAAGCGAACTTTTTGGAACTCATCCGCGCTAATGAAAACATTGAGAAAGACTACGAAGCCTTTGAAACCTTCACGCACTTAGACGACTCTTACGATCTGTTCTTTAGTATTGGTGGTGATGGAACCATTTTACGTTCCATTACATATGTCAAAGATCTAAACATCCCGATTGTTGGAATCAACACAGGACGTCTCGGATTTTTAGCCACCATCCAAAAAGACGACCTCAAAGAACATATTGATCAAATACTCGACGGCCAATATAGCATTTCCGAACGCAGCCTTTTACAGGTTAAGACCACTCCTGCCAATGCCATGGATGGCGTTTTGAACTTTGCGCTCAACGAGGTAGCGGTAAATAGAAAGAACACCACCAGCATGATCCGTGTTGCGACAGAGCTAAACGGTGAGTACCTTACCAGTTATTGGTCAGACGGTTTGATCGTTGCTACACCTACTGGCTCCACCGGGTATTCCTTGAGCTGTGGTGGACCAGTAATTGATCCGCAATCCAATTCCTTTGTGATCACTCCAATTGCACCGCACAATTTGAATGCAAGACCTTTTGTGATTCCTGACGATACTACTATCGGACTGCAAGTCTACGGCAGGGAAGATTCTTATTTGCTTTCCTTGGATTCTCGAATCGTTACTTTAAGCAATGATACCGAGGTTGAGATCACCCGAGCACCCTTTACAATTTCATTGGTTCAGCTCAATCACGACAGCTTTATCAAAACCATTCGCCAGAAGCTACTTTGGGGCGAAGACAAGCGCAATTTCAAACAATAAAACAGGCGTTTTACTGTTTTACTTCTCGGAGGATACAGCGAAGGCTGTGGATACCTCAAGTTTATTGTTATATTTGCACGTTTTTTCAGGGATATGAGGGCCTTATTTTTGCTGTTTTTTATGGGATTAGGAAGCTTTTTGAGCTTCGGACAAACCTACGAGATCGGAGCCGTTCTAGGTGGAACCAATTTTATTGGTGATGTAGGACGCACCAATTACATCTCGCCCAACACCCTGCACTTTGGTGGGATCTTAAAATGGAATCGCGGACCAAGACACGCATTTCGCTTTACTTTGATCCAATCCAACCTCAAAGGAGACGATAACAAATCCAGCGAAACCAGACGTGCCCAACGCGGTTTAACTTTCACGAATTCCATAACAGAAGCTTCTCTCGGTTTGGAATTTAACTTCGTGGAATTCAGCATGTATTCCGGCAGACCGCAGCGTACACCGTATTTATACACCGGTTTGACGTATTTTCGATATAATAACCTTTTTAGGGACCCTAATACCGATGTGATTCGTAAATTTGACAGCGCCTGGGATTTCGCGATCCCAATGGTAGTGGGTTACAAAGCCACACTGGGAACTAAAATGATTCTCGGATTGGAAATTGGGGCCAGATATACCTTAACAGACGCCTTGGACGGAAGTAATCCTGTAAAGGATCTTGCCGAAGACCAAAGCTTAAAATTCGGCAATTTAAACAGCGACGATTGGTATGTATTTACAGGGCTAACCCTGAGTTTTACCTTTGGTCGACAACCGTGTTATTGTAATTTCTAAGGATGAGCAAACTAGATCGTATTGACCAAGCAAAGCTTCCGAAGCACCTGGCCGTTATTATGGACGGCAACGGACGCTGGGCAAAAAAGCACGGTCTTTTCAGAACCAAGGGTCACGAAAGTGGTACCAAAGCGGTTAAAGAAATTGTTGAATGTGCAGCCGAATTAGGAATACCTTTTTTAACACTTTACGCCTTTTCCACTGAAAACTGGAATAGACCCAAATTAGAGGTTCAAACCCTGATGAAACTCTTGGTCTCCAGTTTGAAAAAGGAAGTAGAAACCCTCCAGAAAAACAACATTCGCTTAGGTGCTATTGGAGCGCTGAATGACTTGCCCAGCAAGGCCAGAACGGAATTGAATGAAGTGATTGAAGCGACCAAGGACAACGAGCGAATGACCTTGACTTTGGCCTTGAGTTATGGCTCCCGAGAGGAAATCACAAAAACTATTAAAGAAATAAGTTCCAAAGTTAAAAATAATATAATTTCGATTGAAGAGATTGATGAAGACGTTATAAATAAGCATCTTTACACGCTTAATTTACCGGACGTGGATCTGTTGATTCGCACCAGTGGAGAGCAGCGTATAAGCAACTTTTTACTATGGCAGATCGCTTATGCGGAATTATATTTTACAGAGGTACTTTGGCCCGATTTTAGAAAGGAACATCTACTCGAGGCTATCCTGAATTATCAAAACAGAGAACGCAGATTTGGAAAGACCAGTGAACAACTCAACTAACACTATATTTTTGAATTCCTATAAAAGAACACTACCCCTTCTCCTTTTATTCTTTTTGCTGAGCTTTTCGAGCTACGGTCAGAAACGTGACCTTGACGCAAACCGCAAATACGAGATCGGCAATATTGAGATCACGGGACTCAAAAGTTACAACGCACAAACGGTACTTACCTTTACCGGCCTTAAAACTGGAGAACGCATTTACGTTCCTGGCCAACGTTTGAGCGATATCATTACCAACCTTTGGGATCAGAACCTGTTCTCAGACATCAGTATTTATGTTACCCGCATGGAAGGCGATGTGGTTGACCTGGAGATCAACATCCAAGAACTGCCAACGCTGAACAATGTTTCTATCTCGGGGATCCGCGATAGAAAGGCACGTGACATCATTAACGACAACGAACTTAAAAAAGGGCAAAAGGTTACGCAAAACCTCTTGACCACTACCAAGAATTACATCTTGAATAAATACCGTGAGCAAGGATTCTTGAATGCTCAGGTAATTATGAGTACGACCAATGTAATGGATTCCATTACTGGTTTGGAAACAAAACAAGACTTGGCCATTGCTATTGATAAAGGCGAAAGAGTTAAGGTAGACGAGATCACCTTTAACGGTAACGAAGCTTTGACGGATGCCAAACTTCAAAAGGCCATGAAGAATACCAAAAAGAGATTCCCGCTTCGTTTTTGGAAACGCTCTAAGTATATCGAAGACGATTACAAGGCCGACAAAGAATCTATTTTGGACAAGTACAAGGAAAACGGATATCGCGACGCACGTATCGTTAGCGACACCTTGATCCGTAAAGATGACAATACTGTTGCCCTGGAACTTACTGTGGAAGAAGGAAACCAATACTACTTTGGAGATATTGATTTCATTGGAAACAGTGTATTTAGCGACGAACTTTTAAGCCGTGTTCTAGGAATCCAAAAAGGAGACACTTACAACGGGGTGTTGCTGGAAGAGCGCATTGCTGATGTAGGAGATCCAGAGGCTTTAGACCTCACCAACCAATATCAGAATAACGGTTACCTCTTCTCTAGAATTAACCCAGTAGAGGTAAACGTAAGAAACGACACCATAGATTTCGAGATCCGTATCATTGAAGGGAAACCTGCATATTTTGATCACGTAACTGTTGTGGGTAACACCCGTACTAACGACCACGTAGTGTATCGCGAACTCAGAACCCGTCCTGGAGAGATCTACTCTAAGGCCAATGTGGTACGTACCGTTCGTGAATTAGGGCAAGTAGGATATTTTGATCCGGAGCAGATCGCGCCAAACTTCAAGAACGTTGATCCAAACTCAGGAACCTTAGACATGGAATACTCCGTAGTTGAGAAAGGTTCTAGCCAGATCGAACTTCAAGGTGGTTACGGTGGAGGTGGATTCGTAGGAACCGTTGGACTGTCGTTCAACAACTTCTCGATCAGAAACATCTTTAACGGAAAAGCGTATAAACCGCTTCCTATGGGAGACGGACAAACGCTTTCCTTACGTGCACAGGCCAGTACGTTCTTCCAAACCTATAGCTTATCATTCATTGAGCCTTGGTTAGGCGGACGTAAGCCGATCCAATTCTCAGCCTCGTTCTCACACACGGTGCAGTTCTTCTTCGACTTTAGAAGTAGAGACGCAGACCGATCTAGAAAATTCTTGATCACAGGTGGATCACTAGGTATTGCCAAGCGCTTGAAATGGCCGGATGACTTCTTCCAGATCTCACACGCGGTAAGTTTCCAGCACTTTGACTTGAAGAACTACATCACCAACCTCTTTACTTTTGGTGACGGATTCTCAAACAACTTGGCCTATACCATTGGAGTGAGTCGTGATAATACTACGGTAAACCCGATCTATCCTTTGGGAGGTTCTCAATTTGCCCTTACGGCTAAATTGACGCCGCCTTGGTCACTCTTTAGCAGCACAGACTTTGGAAACTTGCAGAACGATCCAGAATTCCAAGACGCTAACGGAAATCCGGATCAAGCGAAAATTGACCAAGAGCGATTCAAGTGGTTGGAATTCTATAAGATCAAATTCAACGCGACTTGGTATACGCGGGTAGTTGACAAACTTGTACTGAGAACGCATGCGGAGTTCGGTTTCTTAGGAGCCTATAACAACGACCGTGGAATCCCTCCTTTTGAGCGTTTCTTTGTCGGTGGTGACGGACTAGGAGCTTTCAGTTTGGACGGACGAGAAGTGGTTCAGCTGCGTGGATATCCAAACCAATCTTTATCCACCATTGATGGAAATACGATTTTCAACAAATTTACGTTAGAATTGCGTTACCCTATCAGTTTGAAACAACTGGCAACAATATACGCGCTGACGTTTATAGAAGGAGGAGCGGCTTGGGATAGTTTTAGAGATTATAATCCCTTCGTTATTAATCGTTCTGCTGGCGCAGGAATCCGTATATTTATGCCTGCGTTTGGACTTTTGGGAATCGATTTCGGATACGGTTTCGACCCTATTCCTGGTGGAATCGAGCCTAATGGATGGGAAACGCATTTTATAATTGGTCAACGCTTTTAAACGCTTTGGCACGATATTTTCTATTACTCAACTGACTAAGACTATGCGATTAAAATTAATTCTCTTGGTATCTGCCCTAATGATCGGCAGCTTGAGCTATGCGCAACGCGGAGCGCGCATCGGTTATATCGATATGGAATACATTCTGGAAAACGTTCCAGAATACCAAGAGGCTTCCCTGCAATTGGACAACAAAGTTCAACAGTGGAAAAAGGATATTGAAAAAAGATTGGCAGAGGTGGATCAAATGAAGGTGGACCTTAGTAACGAACGTGTTTTGCTTACTAAGGAACTCATTGAAGAACGCGAAGAAGAGATTCAACTCAAGCAAGATGAAGTATTGGATTACCAACAAAAGCGATTTGGACCTAATGGCGATTTGGCCATCCAACGCAGACAATTGGTACAGCCCGTGCAAGATCAGGTCTTCAACATTGTTCAGGAGATCGCACAGGCTAAGAAATACGATTTCATCTTTGACAAGTCTGCAGACATTGTGATGCTATTCGCTGCGGAGCGCAACGATATTAGTGATCAAGTGGTACGGGCCATCAACAGAGCGGCAAAACGTACTCAAGCGACGTCTAAAAAGGACAAAGAAGAGATTGAAGCTCGTGAGTCACTTTCTGCAGAAGAAGATGCAGTAGTGACTGCTAAAGAGCAAGAGATCGAAGCCAAGAACGCTGAACGAGCCGCAGCTGCTGCCGCTCAGAAGACAGAAAGAGAAACACTTTTAGCAGAGCGCAAACGAGTTCGTGATTCAGTTCGCGCCGCTAAGAAAGCAGAATTTGATGCAAAGCGCGCACGTTTGCTAGCGGAGCGCCAAGCTAGAAAAGATTCCATCGATGCAGCACGTGCTGCCCGCCGAAATAATAACGGTGACGATGATGATGGCGGAGGCCTATAACTCAAACAAAATTGATAATCTATAATACTTATAAACATTAATACAATTACAATGAAACATTTGAAATCTTTATGCGTAGCGTTGGTGTTGTTTGTTGGAGCTACCGGATTTGTGCAGGCGCAAGATGTGGCTAAGACTGCCCATATTGACACCCAAAAGTTGGTAGAAGCTATGCCGAGCATGGTTGACGCACAAAACCAATTAAAGAAGTTGCAAGCCACTTACGATGCTGAGATCAAAACTATGGCTCAGGAGTGGGAAGCTAAAATGAAGCAATACAATGCTGAAGCTGAGAGCAAGACTGATGATGAGAATATCCGTCGCTCTAAAGAGGTTCAGGACATGCAGAAGAAAATTCAAGAGTATCAGCAAAACGCACTTAAGGACCTTCAACAAAAAGAAGTTGACCTTATGACTCCACTATTGGAAAAAGCGCGTGCAGCCATCCAAAAAGTGGCTCGTGCACAAGGTTACCAATACGTATTGGATTGTGCAGTAGGAAACGGAGTTATCCTTTGTGATGGTCCAGACCTATTGGATGCTGTAAAGAAAGAGATGGGAATCTAATCCATACTTTCTCAAAACTTTTCAAAACTGCCTTCGGAATCCCGGAGGCAGTTTTTTATTTTTAGCGTATGAAGCTCAAAGGACCTATTGGCATATTTGATTCTGGCGTTGGCGGCACTTCTATCTGGCGTGCTATTGAAGCACAAATGCCCTTAGAGCATACGTTGTATTTAGCCGATAGCAGGAACGCACCTTATGGCAAAAAGTCCAAAGAAGCGATTTTAGGCCTTTGTATAAAGAACACCGAGTTTCTTATTGCGGCAGGTGCAAAGATTATTGTGGTGGCCTGTAATACCGCCACTACCAACGCTATTGATTATCTCCGCAAGAATTACGAGCTTCCATTTATTGGCATAGAACCCGCCATAAAACCCGCTGCACTCCAAACGCGAACCAAGAGCGTGGGTATCCTTGCCACGCAAGGCACCTTGAGTAGCGCGCTGTTTGCAAAGACCTCAGAGACCTTTGCCAAAGACGTTGAAGTTATTGAGGTCATAGGTACAGGCCTGGTTGAGCTTATTGAAAGCGATCAAATAGACAGTCCAGAGATGGAATCGCTGTTAATGAAATACCTAACTCCTATGAAAGCGGCAAATATTGATCATTTGGTTTTAGGTTGCAGTCACTACCCGTATTTGATTCCCAAGATCAAAACCTTGTTAAATGAAGAGGTAAAGATCATTGATAGCGGGGAAGCCGTTGCGCGTCAAACCCAAAGAATTCTAGAAGAACACTCCCTGAGTTATGCGTATAAAAAGCCATCCCATCAGTTTTACACCAATGGGGACCCAAAGGTGATCTCAAAGATTTTGGAAGATCATCCCGCGCCAAAAAGCATCAGCTATAAAGATTTCTGATCCGGATCTGTAAACCAAGAAGCGTACTTCACATAATTATTTGCAATCCGATCGATCTCACCAGAAGAAAGCTCTGGACTCACCGATTTGATCTTCTTGGCAGGCATACCTGCAAAAATACTACCAGCGGGAACGTGGGTGTTTTTGGTTAGAACAGCTCCGGCAGCAATGATACTACCCGACTCCACCACACAATCATCCATAATTATACTGCCCATACCAACCAAGACATTATCGTGAATGGTACAGCCATGAACAATCGCATTGTGACCAATGGAAACATTATTGCCAATGGTAGTCGGAGACTTTTTGTAGGTTGCATGGATTACTGCTCCGTCTTGGATATTCACTTGCTCGCCAATTTTAATATAATGCACATCACCTCTAAGTACCGCGTTAAACCATACACTGCAGCGCGGGCCCATAGTAACTTCTCCAACTATGGTTGCATTGGGTGCTATAAAACAGTCTTCGGGGATCTGCGGATGAATACCGCGAACGGGTAAAATATGCATGCTTTGTTATTTAAAGTAAGAGAGTAAGGCGGATTTCTTCGCGGCTGAGACCAAGAGTTCTTTTCCATTGCTCAAAACCACACTCCCACCCTTGCCTTTGTTGTAAGCTACTACGGCATTGACATTCACCAAATAGGATTTGTGAATTCTGGCAAAGCCTTGATCGGCTAGGATATCTTCAAAGTATTTTAGGGTTTTACTGACCAGCTTCTTGCCCTTCTCTAAATAGATCTGTGTATAATTATCATCGGCCTGGCAATAGAGAATATCATCTACCGCCAAAACCTCAAAACCCGATTGAAGCGGAATAGTGATCTTCCCTTGAACTTGTTTTGATGAGGGCACCAAAACCTGATCTTGCAAACGCTCTTCTTGCTGTTTGATCTCTGTAACATAGTCCACAGCCTTGATGAGCTCATCAATTGAGATCGGCTTAAGCAAATAGTAAGAAGCGTGTGCATTAAGAGCATCGATGGCGTAGTGATCATAGGCCGTCACAAATACAGTCTCAAAGGTTCTATCGCCTACCTTGTCCAAAAGATCAAAAGCGTTACCATAAGGCATTTCCACATCCAAGAATACCAGCTCCAGACTATTATTGCGAATCAAGGTCAGGCCTTCTTCAATTCCAGCTGCCTCCCCTACCAGTTCCACACTAGGACAGTATTTTTTGAGGTAGTTTCTTAGAATTTCCCGGCTGGTTTCTTCGTCTTCTACGATGATGGCTTTTAAGATCATTGGTCTTTCTTTACAATAAGGCTTACACGTGTACCGCTACCATCTGTTTGCAGATCACTCACAGTGACGTCTACCTTGTCTTTATACATTTGATTCAGGATCTGGATACGTTTTTTGATATTACCCATTCCTTTAGATTGCTGCTTTTTCTGATTGGCCGTTTTGAGCTCCTTAGACTTTTTACGTCCTATTCCATCATCGGTGATGGTAATGGTGATGGTCTCTGAATCAGTTTGATCAAAACGCACTTCCAATTTGCCTTTGGTCTCTTTATAGCGCAGTCCGTGCCATACCGCATTCTCAATATAGGGCTGCAGCAGCATAGGCGGGATCACAAAATCGTCTACATGAAGTTTTTCATCTAAGATGATCTCATAATCAAACTTATCCTTAAAACGGAAGTGCTCCAATTTGGTGTAAATACTCAACAGGTCGATCTCTTTAGATAACGGAATAAAATCCTCCTCGCTGTTTTCCAGTACGGAACGCATCAGCCTGGAAAAATCAGATAGATATTTATTGGCAGTGCGCTCGTCACTACTGGCTATAAAACTGTTTACAGAATTCAAGGCATTGAAAATAAAATGCGGATTCATCTGAGTGCGCAACGATTTTAACGCCAAAAGGTTGTTGGCGTATTTCTGCTGACGAATGCCTTTGTTTAAGAAATAAGCCATCGCTAAAAGCAAGACAGCCAAGGCTACAAGTGAGGCAATGATCCATTTTTGAACTTTGTTGTTCTTTTCGATGAGTTCTTGATTCTCAAAAGCCAATTTATAGCGCGACTCATTGAGTTGTCGCTCATTTTCCAAACTGGTAATGCGGTTTTGCTTTAAGGCAATATCACGACTGAAACGCGCTGCTTGAGACAGCTCCTGCTCCTTTCTGCGATAGAGTTCATCCACCACGGCAACATAATTCTCATAACTGCTGGCGGACTTCTCTGCCATGCCCAGATCTCGGAATACCTCTGATAGTTTTCTGGTCGCGTCTTTTTGGACCACGAGATCACCACTCGCGTCCGCCTGGGCAATACTTTTCTCTAAGTAAGGAATGGCCGCTTGGTAATTGTCTTGAGCGACTAAAGCGTTGGCAATTTTGTAATTCTGACGTTGTGGAGTCAAGTCTTCTACCACATCATCCGCTGCCGTAATGGTAGAAAGGTCAATAGAGTCCAACATATTGAGCGTCTCCGTACGCAGCTTGATCTCTTTGTCAAAGTCACGGTTGGCATTGTAAAAGTCGGCCACCTTAGTTTGCTCTTTTACGGAGCGAACCTCGCTTTCATCTGCCGCTAATTCCAAAGAGCTTTCAAAATAATCATTGGCAATTGCTGGCGAACCCGCTGCGGCGTATGCCTCTCCAATTTTTGAATTAAGATTGGTAATCTTTGGAGTGATCAAATGATCTTTGGCTACTTGAAGACCGCGTTGGTAATTGTCTACTGCATTTTCTAAGTCTCCAATGGCGATATAGGTATCGCCCAGCCCTTCATAGACCTCTACAGTTTGATAGTTGGTCAGATCCTTTTCCAAGAGCTGCTGATAGGCCTGTAGGCTCTCTTGATGATTCTTGTTGTTGCGATAGGTGCGCGCCAGCTTTATTTCTACTTCTGTTTTAGGAAGACTGCGCAGACTGCTTTTGTAGTTCTCCACCGCCAGATCGTGTTGCAACCAATAGTCGTTGATGTCCCCCAAGGTCTCAAAGGCAATTCCATTTTGTGCCGGAGTTGGGCGCTGATCGCGAGTAGATTCCAAAGCTTGTGTCACATACTCAATACTCTTTTTCGCATCCTGCTTTAGATAACTCTTGGCAGAATCAATATACTTAGGAAACACATTGGTGTACTGCTGCTTTCTAGAAGATAACTTCTTCTGACTTAGTTCATCATTTTCTGTGCCTGGTGCTTTTTTGACCAAAATCCGAACCGATTGATCGTCCTGAATTTCATAATAAACCGTCTCAAAAGCATCACTGGTCACGATGAGTTGATCCCCAATGCGCGCGCGAATACTAAAGTCTCCTGCGGCATCTGTTGTAGTGTAAGCGCCCCCTGATATTTCGATGTTGGCATTACTGATCGGTTCCAAAAGCTCATCGTCAAAAATGCTCCCTTTAAGCGTAAAACTCTCACGAGGTTGCAGGCGCGTTCGACCATCACTATTGGCATCGACCTGAGCTAGGCTCATCGGAACGAATCCAAACAGAAGTAGTATAAGCAATAGATATGTGTATCGAGCTTGCATAGTGATGTAAACTTAGGCTTTTTTAAGCAGTAAAGAAAACCGCTCAGTGACCATAAATGCTAATATTGGGCCAAAATTGACCACTTGCCTAAAACCAGAGTGAAGTTCCCTAAACGACTAGCATCGTTGCCTCATTCTGACTTTTTCTTTCAGACCTGTCCCGCTAGTTTTACCTCAGTAAAATAAAAAATATCGACATGAAACGAATTTTGATAGCAAGCTGTATTCTGGGCATGACATTACTGCCCTCTTGCAAAGGTGAAGTAAGCGATAATGAGAAGGATCTGACCATCGCTACCAATGCACCTACAACCAACAATCCCAATAAGCACTTTATTAAAGTAGCCCTTTTATTAGACACCAGTAATTCCATGGACGGTCTTATTGATCAGGCCAAGGCTCAACTTTGGGAGATCGTAAATGAACTTTCTTATGCGCGTTGTAAATCAGTACAACCCAACTTGCAAATTGCTCTTTATGAATATGGCAATGATGGGTTGCCGAGTCAGGAAGGACATATCAGACAGGTGCTCAACTTTACCAATGACTTGGATGAAGTATCTAAAGAGCTTTTTTCTTTAAGTACTAATGGAGGTAGTGAGTACTGCGGACAAGTGGTTCAGACCTCCTTAAACCAATTGAATTGGGGTAAAGATGGAGACGATCTTAAAATGGTATTCATTGCCGGAAACGAACCCTTTACTCAAGGAACTGTAAACTATGTTGACGCCGCTCAAGACGCTAAGGAAAAAGGAGTGGTCGTTAATACTATTTTCTGCGGAGACTTCAATCAAGGAGTTCACACGAAGTGGAAGGATGGAGCGGATTTGACTTACGGAGATTATATGGCCATTGACCACAATCAGCGTACCGTGCATATTGCATCGCCTTATGACGATGTGATCTTACAACTGAATCTTAAACTCAACAATACCTATGTGCGTTATGGCGCCATTGGATATGCTAAGGCTGAACAACAAGCCGTTCAAGACAGCAATGCAGAATCTTACGGAAAAGCTAATGCAGTGAGCAGAACAGTAAGTAAGGGAAGTGGAATGTATAAGAATACTTCTTGGGATCTTGTTGATGCCATTGAAGCTGATGAGGATTTCGAATTGGAAGAATTAGAGGAAGAATACCTCCCTGAAGAGCTGAAAGGAAAAACTCCAGAAGAGATTAAAGCTTATGTTGCTGAGCAGGCAGCGGTCAGAGCTGAGATTCAAAAGGAGATTCAAAAGCTCAATGAAAAACGCCGCTTATTCATTGCAGAGAAGCAAAAAGAAGAAGGCACTAACGGCCTAGGTAACGCTATGCTGGAAGCCATTAAAAAGCAGGCAGAAAAGAAAAATTACACTTGGGAACGCTAGTTACAACAAGCTAGAAAAAGAAAAAGCCCCGAATCATCGGGGCTTCTTTATTAGTTAATCGCAGGACAATTACAATCGTATTCCTCTCTGCGTTTTCCAAAGTCAAAACCTAAGGTGATCTGGTGGAATCCACCGGTATCGAATCGGACCGTTCCAATTTGGTAAGAGTAGGTGTAAGCGAACATCCACTGCCCGTAGTTCACCCCAACAATAGGAGTAACCAACTGCAACTTCTGATCACCAATATTCACTCCATCTAAGAACTCCGCTCCGTCAAAACTTCTGCGGTAAGACAAGGCACCCCAAACAGTACCAAAGTCAAGTTCCTTGTAGGCTTTGAAGTTTAAGTCAATGAACTTCTCTCCGGTACGCTCCGTAAGTTGAAACAAAGTGGACGGCTCAAAGGTCCATCCGCTGTAACGCGTTGAAAAGGTGTATGCAGCAGAAAGCAAGTAACGTCTTTGATTTGCTGATTCAAACTCTTCGGAGAACAAACCTCTATTTCTGAATATCAGGTTCTTTACCGTAAAGTGTGCAGAAAAATCCAAGAAGTTATAAGACGCTCCAACGTCTACGTTAAAGTAAGACGTACTTTGAATAATCCCAGCAATTACCGGGTCAAAGTCATTCAAGTCAAAATTGGTCTCATCCAAGGAAGATTGTACCAAACCAGCACTCAAACCAAATGATAATTGATTAAGATCTACAGGAGATCTTGAAAACATTATGTGGTGCGCATAAGTCAGGTATCCTCCAGTCTGTGAGTGGAAACCGTTTTGGTCATTGAATAAGATTGCTCCAATTCCCGACTGATCCCCAAGTCTAGCATTAAAGGCCAAAGTTTGTAAGTTCGGCGCATCATTTTGATCAAACCATTGCTGTCTAGCCGATAGCCTGATCTGGTTACTGTTTGCAGCCCCAGCCATAGATGGATGGAGTAGATATAGATTATCTGAAAGGTAATCCGAGTACACAGGTATTCCCTCCTGTGCATTCATTATACCGCATACAAGTAGGGCAATAATCGGGGATAATTTCTTCAAGTTCATGCAATTATCTTTTTAAGGTAAAGTGTCCTCTAAATTCTTTTTCAATTTCGTCTTCGTCATAGATCACTTGGAACCAGTAATCACTTGACGGCATTGGGTTGCCGTTGTAGGTTCCGTCCCATCCTGGACCTAGTGGACTCAGCTGCTTGAGTAACTTTCCAAATCTGTCAAATATATAAATTTTTGCCGTAGGGTTACTGGCGATTCCTATGATGTTCCAAGTGTCGTGGAAGCCGTCTTGGTTCGGCGTGAAGAACAGCGGATAGTCAATCACTCCTACCGGTATACTCACGCTTCCACAGCCGTTCTGATCCACGATGGTCACAATGTGATCTCCCGGAGTCACATTGGTGAACAGTCCACTCTCCTGAAGCGGTCCGTCATCCAATTGGAAGAAGTATACTCCCAACCCTGTGGCCTCCGCCTGGATCTGATGATCCTCTGCAAAGGCGTTGCTGATCACCTCGGCACTGAAGCTCGTCGGTGGTGAAGATACCGTCACCGTGGTCGAGGCCTCCGCACTACAGCCCAGTCCGCTGGTGGTCTCCGTAGCGATCACCGTATAGGTGCCGCCCGCTCTGGCTACGATGCTCGCCGTGGTCTCTGGCAATGGATTGCCGTTTAAGAACCACTCAAAAGTGTAGTCCAGATCACTTAGACCCGTGTTGATCACCGGTGGTGAAGACTCACCCGATTCGTTCTGGATCGGATTACCAAACTCATCCACACACAGTCTGTAGCTGTCCTCCAAGGTGATCACCGGCAGTGGTGATACCTCCAAGGTCACCGTAGTGATAGCAAAGCAGTCCGTGTCCGTATTGGTCACCCGTGCCCAGATCACTTGTGGGTTGCTCGTATTGATATAGCTGTCCGGTAGTGCGTTGTCTCCCGTGGTGGCATCCACCTCGTTTTCGTGGTAGCTCACTACATAGATCACCGGATCCTGTCCGTTTAGTATCTCTGCATCTTGTGTAGAGAGGGTGAACTCCCCAATACCGTCCGTGCCATCGCCTATATTATCACAAATGCGGTACACCGCTGCTGGTGCGGTGGCCGTGGCGCCTTCTCTAACCTCGATGTTAAAACTCTGCGTGGCCGAGTAACAGCCCGTCACCGTATTGGTAATGCGTACATAGATCGTCTGTGGGTTACTCACATTCACAAAGGCCTCGGGTGTGGCAATCGCATTGATGCCCGCATCAGCGTCGGCCTCCACCTCGTGGAAGGTGATCACTAGGTCCGTTGGATCTTGTCCGCCTAAGATCTCTGGGATCTTGGTGTTCAGATCAAAGGTCGCCACTCCATCGGTAGCCAGCTCACAGATGATGTAATCACTCACCTCTGGCGTCTCTGGTAGTGGGTGGACAATGATCGGTAGCTCTACTAATGTGAAGCAGCCTGTGGTGTCGTTGGTAATGCGTACCCAGATGATCTGTGGCGTCTCGGTATTGCTGTAGGCCGTTGGGTCTGGGATGGCCAGTAGTGGGTCGCCCGTCTGTGCATCAGCCTCAGTCTCATAATAACTGGCCGATACTCCGGGTTCTCCGCCGATGATCTCTGCCTCTCTTTGGGTCAGATCAATCACCTCTATCCCATCACCTACCGTAACTTCGTCACACACCTCGATCGGATCGGGGTTCGTGTTCGGAGATGGGTTAGGCAATACTCTTATCGTTAAGGTCGTAAACGACACACAGCCCGTGTCGCCGTCCGTCACTCGTACCCAGATCGTCTGTGGGTTCACCGTGTTGGTGTAGTCCGTCGCTGGGTCTATCGCATCCGTATCGTTTTGTGCGTCTGTCTCTGTGGTATAGTACTGTACCAATAAGCCTGGCGCTCCTAGGGTAATGTCGTCCTCTGCCTGAGTCAGATCAAAGCTTGCAAAACCATCTGCTGTCTCGTCATCACAACGCTCCAAGGCATCCAGATCGCCCGGTGCGGCAATCACTGGTGGTAAACTTACAATCAGCTCAAAGCTGCCCACACTCGCGCAGCCCGTTAGTGGATCAAACAGGCGTACCCAGATCGTCTGTGGGTTGGTCGTGTTCACAAAGGCCGTTGGCGTTACTATAGGCATCACTCCTGCCAAGGCGTCTGCCTCGCTCAAGTGGTAGCTCAGATCCAGCGTCGCTGGGTCCTGTGTGCCGTAGATCTCTGGATCCTTCGTCGTTAGATCAAACACTGCGATGCCGTCGTCGTCATCGTCACAGATCACAAAGTCTTCAATCTCTAAGGGAAGCTCTGGAGAGTTCAGTACGATAAGCTCCAACTCTACAATGGCAAAGCAGCCCGTTAGGGTGTTCTCTACTCTGGCGTAGACAATCTGGCTGTAGGCCACAATGTTCGCATAAGGGGATACTAGTGGGAACAGATCGGCCTCGGCATCTGCCAAGGTCTCGTGGTAGCTCACCACAACATCAGGCTCCCCGTTGATGATCTCAATGTCTCTATCGGTCAGTATAAAACTGTCTACAAAACCGTCGTTGTCCGCATCACAGATCTCAATCGGTGTGGGATCTGGTGTGGGACTCGGTTGTGGGTTTACTCGTAAGTCTAAGGTCACCACATCACTTACAAAACAGCCCGTGTCCGGGTCTTCTACCCGTACAAAGATCGTCTGTGGGTTGCTCGTGTTGGTGTAGGGACTCGTCAGTGGGTTGTCTCCCGCATCGGCATCAGCAGCAGTCTCGTGGTAGGTCACAATCAAAGAAGTGTCTCCTCCCGTGATCTCTGCCGTGGCCAGCTCCAAATCAAACTCCTCAACCTCGTCGCCCGGATTGTTCACATCACACAGCTCCAAAGGAGTCGGTGGGAATACCCGCGGTGGGAAGTTTACTATCAGCTCTAAAGTGGTGGTAGAGCTGCACATATTGGTGTTATCCGTCACCAAAACAAAGACCGTCTGTGGGTTGGTCAAGTTCGTATAGGCCGTAGCCGGAGCGATCAGTGAAGTGAAGGCCGCATCCTCATAATACTCTACCGTGTAATCCGCAGGATCCAAGCCATCCAAAATCTCCGGATCTTTCACCGTCAAATCAAATACCACAATGCCGTCGTCATTGTCGTCACAGGCTAAAAGTGGTTCTGGATCAACAATCTGAGGCGTGTCTAATACGATGAGTTGGAGTTCTACGACTACAAAACAGTCCTCTACTAGAGGCGTTTCTACTCGCGCATAGATGGTTTGTGTTCCAAATACAATGTTGTTGTTCGGACTTGTCAATGGCAATAGTCCGCTCTCTGCGTTGGCTTCCGTCTCGTGATAGGTTACCGTGAGGGTTGGATCGCC
>NZ_JABSPU010000029.1 GCF_013214815.1 Gilvibacter sp. | reverse complement strand
AGATTTCGCAGAAGTTTCCAATACCAGATATTGGTTGGGACGCAGTCAGTACTGGAACGGTAGCTTTGGAGGTAGAATTACGGAAGTAATCACCTACTCTGCCACTAACACAGACGGTTCTATGACTGACAATCGCAATAGAATTCAGTCTTACCTAGCGATCAAATACGGAATAACCTTAGGAGTCAATGGAGTTTCTCAAGACTACGTAGACTCCGATGGAAACGTGATCTGGGATCAATCCTCTGACGGTGGTGCCTTTAACTGGGATATTGCTGGATTAGGACGTTCTGACGCAGCTGGACTGATGCAAAAGCAATCTAAGTCTGTAAATGCGAACACGCTTGTAACTATGGGTATGGCCAATATCGAATCCACAAACAACGCGAATACCAATGATCTTACAGATGACGAATCGTATTTGGTTTGGGGACACGATAACACCAGCCTAAACGCTGTTGCCCCTATCATTGTTGATATGAGTGATGGTGTGCCAGGATTGACCACTATCGTAGAATTTACTTCTGTGGAACGCACTTGGAAGGTTGTTGAGACCGGTGGTGATGTTCAGAAAGTAGAAGTATCTGTGCCAGAAGCGCAATTAGCAGCTACTTTGGATCCACCGGGTGAATATTTAATGTTCATCTCCGACACACCGACCTTTAACCCAAACTCAGAATATCGCATTATGCGATTGAATGGAGGAAACTTAGAAACTACCTACGATTTCAACGGCACCAAGTACATTACCTTTGGATATGCCCCAGAGAACATCTACGTGCGCTCCGTTGACTTTGACGGTAGTGTAGATTATATGGATTCTGATAATTTCCTAGATCTAGATTCAGATTTCACCCTTTCTGCTTGGGTCAAGCGTGATGCTGGTACTGACAGAGACATCATTTCCAAACGTAATACAGCACCTTACACTGAAGGCTACGCGGTTAAAATTGATGGAAGTGGACATGCTCAAGCTATGTGGACGAACAGCGGCGGAGCCGTACAAAGTTTAACATCATCTGTTGAGATTCCTACCGATGAGTGGCACCATATTGCTGTAACTTATGACGGAACTAACGCACGCATTTATATTGACGGTGTTTTAGACGTAACTGGCCCAATGGATGCTCCAGTGAGCAACTCTCAACACTTCTTGATCGCAGCTGCAGACTATGAGAATCCAACCAATTTCTGGGATGGAGGCATTGATGAGGTACGCGTTTGGGATACAACATTAGGAGAAAATCAGATCCGATTCATTATGAATCAAGAGATCATTGAGCACTCAGATAACACGGTAACTGGTAGTATTCTGCCTCAGAGCATTTCGCTTAATGAGGTATCCTCAATTCCATGGGGACAACTTATGGCCTACTATCCGATGACCACCTATACCTTTACCAACATTAAGGACGAGTCCGGAAACGGAAATACAGCGGCTATCAAGAATTTGGATACTGTTGACTTCCAAACTGCACCACTACCCTATGAAACAGATGATGATGGTGCTTGGGATGATACGAACACTTGGGCGAATAGTAACGTACTCTATTTACCAGGAGCCCTATCCATTGTTGACAATGCAACGCCAATTGATTGGACGATATCTAGAGTTGATCACGAACTTACAACGTCCAATAACACCACAGTATTAGGTGTTTTTGTAAACGTTGGTGCTGAGATTCTTGTGGACAACAACAATAAGTTTGAAGTATCACACTATTTAGATCTTGCCGGATTTATCGACCTTCAAGGAGAATCTCAATTGATCCAAACACAAGGAAGTGATCTAGAAGCAACTAGTGCTGGTTATATTGAAATTGATCAAGGGGGTACAGCAGATACGTACACCTATAATTATTGGAGTGCACCTACCAGTACATTCTCCTCAACAAGCGTAAATGAAACATTCAATATTAATCGTGTCCTACGTGACGGTACGGATGTGAATAATCCTGTGTACGTGAATTGGGTGGGTGGCTATAACGGTGCGCCAACCACTCCGATCTCCCTGTCCGATTTCTGGTTATTCAAATACGATAACCACCCTATCGGAGATTACAGCTCATGGCAATACCTCGGTCAATGGGGTGCACTAGACGCTGGACAAGGATTTACCATGAAAGGCCCAGGTTCTGGTGCCGTTACAGATATTCAGAATTACACCTTTACTGGAAAGCCTAATAACGATCAAACAGGATACGAGATACAACTCTCAATTTCTGGTGGTAACAACTATCTGGTCGGTAATCCGTTTGCCTCTGCTTTGGATTCGCATGATTTTATCGCCGACAACCCACACCTAGACGGTACCTTGTACTTCTGGGAGCACTGGGGAGGTGGATCACATATCTTAGGTGAATACCAAGGTGGATACGCTATGTATAACCTTTCCGGAGGAGTTATGGCTACCAGTCACCCTGACGTAAGTACTGCAGGTGTTCCTACTAAAACTCCAGGACGTTATGTAGCGCCAAGTCAAGGATTCTTTGTTGCTGCGGATACTAACGGTACCATAGAATTTAACAACAGCCAGCGTAATTTTGTTCGCTCCGGATCAAGTTCAGTTTTTGTCTTTACCGATGACTCCTACGCGGTGCCATCAACACCATCGACAACGACATACAGCGAACCAGACGACAGCGAACTAGACGCACCGGACATGCGTCCTAAATTGCGCATTGGTTTTGATTCTCCAAAAATGTTGCACAGACAACTGCTCTTGACCATTGATCCGAATACTACTTTGGATTATGATCGCGGGTATGATGGACGTTTGTTTGACGATCTAATTGAAGATCTGAACTGGGATATCGCTGGTGAACGTTATGTGATCCAAGGAATTCCAATGATAGAAGGAAACAGCAGTGTGGTACTTCCACTAATTGCTGAGATTGCAGAAAGCGGAGAATTCACCATTGGTCTTGACCAAGCCGTGAATCTCAATGAAAAGATCATTCCTTATTTGCGTGACAAGAAGTTCAATATTTACACCAATCTTTTAGAAGAGGTGTACACGGGAACTATTGACGCGGGAATGCATCTGGATCGTTTTGAGATCATCTTGAGAAGAACACCGAGAAACCGAGATATTGATACGAGCATGAAGTCTGTGGAATCGGCAGTTTACGCAATGCATCAAAAGCAAGCTGCTCAAGTGAGCGTAATTACTAAAGAAGCTGATGAAACCATCTCTACAGTAGAGGTCTACTCTATCCTAGGTCAATTCATTGGACGTTATAACTACAGCGGCACTAATCCGCAGGAGGCTTTCTCTTCAGCGCAAATGGCCACTGGAACTTATATCCTTAAGACGACAACGAATACAGGAACTCATACAGTTAAAATCTTGATTGAGAAGTAGTTTAAACTTTAATTCATAACCAAAAGGCGGGAATCCAATGATTCTCGCCTTTTTATTTTCTTACCAGCCTGTTAAAGGACATTAAATCCGATTCGATATTTTGTAACTTTATCCTTTATAATTCGTCATATAACGCAATTAAAAGCCTTTACCATGTTTTCATTATTCCGTGAGAATGTTCGAATTGCGATGGATTCCATCCGCAGTCAACTCCTTAGAACCATTTTAACGGTAGTAATCATAGGAATAGGTATTTGGGCCCTAGTAGGCATCTTAGCGGCTGTAAAAGCCTTAGAAAACACGATTTCTAGTGACTTTGCCTCTATGGGAGCTAACTCGTTTAACATTCAGCGCTACGATTTCACCTCCCAGGGAAGACGCGGTGGCGAACGCCAAAAGATCAACCCGATCATCAGCTATCGGGACATTAAAGAATTTCAAGACGCCTACAACTACCCTTTTACCCGTACCTCGGTCTCTTTCCGAGGAACCAGCCGTGCGGAAGTGCGTTACGAGGGCAATAAAACTGATCCCGAAGTACAGGTATACGGCGTAAATGAAAACTACCTAAACAATACCGGTACCGAGGTAGAAAAAGGACGTGACTTCAATGTTTTTGATATTCAGAACAACGTCAATGTTTGTTTGCTCGGAGCGGATTTTAAAAAGACCTTGTTTGAGGGCACTGACCCTATTGGTAAGACTTTGAGCATTCGCGGAGTAAAGTTTAAAGTGATTGGGCTCTTAGAATCTAAAGGAGCTACTTTTGGCAACAATCAAGACCTTAAGGTGCTGATTCCTATTCAGCAAGCCAGAAGCATCTATACGGCTCCTAACATCACCTACACCATCAGCGTTATGGTAGATGACAAAGAATACCTGGAAGGCGCACAAAGCGATGCTATTGTCACCTTTAGAAATGTGAGAGGCCTCTCCCCTGTTGAAGAAAACAATTTTGGACTGGAACGCAGTGAGGACTTGATCAACAGAATTGCTGAAATTACTGGCGTTTTAGAGTTTGCAGCCTGGTTTATTAGTGCAATCACCATATTTGGCTCCTTGATCGCTTTGATGAATATTATGCTGGTTTCTGTGACGGAGCGTACCCGTGAGATAGGTGTTCGCAAAGCTTTAGGAGCAAAACGCTCTACTATAGGTACGCAGTTTTTAATGGAGACCGTGGTTATAGGTCAGCTAGGAAGTATCTTGGGAATTCTCTTAGGTTTGGGAACAGGTTTGGCCTTTGCTAAACTGGCCGATTTTAACTTCAGTATTCCTTGGGGTGCCGTGATCGCGGCGACCATTATCACCTTTTTAGTCGCTGTTGTCGCAGGTTCTTATCCCGCCATGAAAGCTGCCCGATTAGACCCTATTGAAAGTCTTCGATACGAATAAATTAATGCTTTAGGAGAAGTCGATTAACTCTCTTAATTTGAGTTAATTAATGATTTCATCAAGGGCCTCAAAAAGCTCCTTGCTGGCAATGTGCGCCCCTTGCTGGATTAAACCGAAAATTTGCTCATTTCTACCTGAAGCTAGAGCTTTAGTTCCCGTTTGTAATTGAACCGAATCATCTTGAATATTCTCGATTAGCCATTGTCGCCCTTCGGCTGTGGTGAGATCTGCTGCTCCCGAAGGAATTCGCGCATGGATCATTCGCATTTGATCATCCTCAACAGCTATACAAAACACCTGATCTGGGCTTGCATTCTCTAAGTACTTCGCTGCACTGAGCGCTCCCTCCCAAACCAGATCACTAAACAAATCCAATTCAGCTTCAGCAACCTCAGGCTTTTCTGCTTTGAGTTGCTGCCATTCGTCTGCCGTAATGCTTTGCGTGGCTAAAAAGCGGGTGAACTCCTCTTGAAGCTCTTCAAACTGTTCTTTGGTAAGTCTTGTATATTTCATCCTTTCAAAAAAAAAGGCCTTCTGTCTAAACAAAAGGCCTTTTACTATTGTTGTGGGCTAATTAGCTCTTAGCCTCTGCTACTACGTCAAAAGTTAAGTTAGCAATCACGTCTCTGTGGAAACGCACTTTGGCTTCGTATTGCCCGGTACGCTTGATGTTTCCACCTGCTACAGAGATGAATTTCTTCTCGATGCTCACTCCAGCTTTTTCCAAAGCCTCGGCTACGTCTGCGTTGTTTACAGAACCAAAAAGTTTATCACCTTCACCAGCTTTAGCAGTGATCTTTAACTCAAGGCCGTTCAATTTATCAGCCTCTTTAGTCGCGTCGTCAACCAGCTTCTGCTCTTTGAAAGCGCGTTGCTTCAAAGTCTCTGCCAATACTTTCTTAGCAGATGAAGTGGCTAGGATCGCATATCCTTGAGGGATCAGGTAGTTTCTACCGTATCCGTTCTTTACAGTAACGATATCGTCTGTAAACCCAAGATTTTCTACATCTTTCTTTAATATAAGTTCCATGACCGTACTGTATTATTTTAATAGATCCCCTACGTATGGCATAAGTGCAAGGTGACGTGCTCTTTTCACAGCTACTGCCACTTTACGTTGATACTTCAAAGAAGTACCTGTCAAACGACGAGGAAGTAATTTACCTTGTTCATTCACAAACTTCATCAAGAAGTCTGGATCTTTATAATCGATGTACTTAATACCGGACTTCTGGAAACGGCAGTATTTCTTTGCCTTTGTAGTCTCGATGTTAAGCGGCGTCAAATAACGGATTTCACCGTCTTTTTTGCCTTTTGCTTGTTGTTCAATGCTAGACATGATTAAGCGGTTTTAGCGTTACGTTTTCTTCTTTTCTCTGCCCATGCGATAGCGTGCTTGTCTAAACGTACTGTCAAATAACGCATGATGCGCTCGTCACGTCTAAACTCTACTTCTAATGGGTTGATCACTTCACCAGGAACGGTGTACTCGAACAAGTGGTAAAATCCACTTTTCTTGTGTTGGATAGGATAAGCAAGCTTCTTAAGCCCCCAGTCCTCTTTTGAAATCATCTTAGCTCCGCCAGAAACCAAAAAATCTTCGAATTTCTTTACTGTTTCCTTTATCTGTTCTTCAGATAAAACGGGATTCAAGATGAAAACAGTTTCGTAATGATTCATACTTTGTGTTTGAATTAAATTTAAGTCTCTCGTTAAAGAGGGGGCAAAAATAGCACTAATTATAGAATATTCAAAGCCTCACTACTCTTTAATTTCCTACATTTTAGCCTTACAGTTTTGACAGATAAACGTAATTTTAACACCATTTATCGTTAAGTTTCGTTAAGAAATGTTGTCGTTCATCGATAATTTGTGTATAATTGTATGTTACTAAATCTATTATTGCCTTGGAAAAAACCGTACTTAACTGTGCTATAGTTGACGATTCCAGCCTACAACGTCTTTCTATCGTCAAGCTTATCCAAAACCACCCCTCGCTCAATTTAGTAGCCGAGTACAACAACGCTATTGAAGCAAAGATGGGGCTCTTGGACACACAAATCGACTTGATATTCCTTGATATCGAGATGCCGATCTTATCGGGATTCGACCTACTCGATGACCTGAGCGTTAAGCCACAGATCATTTTCGTTACTGGGAAAACCAAATACGCCTTTAAAGCCTTTGATTATGATGCTGTAGATTATCTGCGTAAGCCAATTTCAAAGGAACGCTTCCTAAATGCGGTACACAAGGCGATTACCAATCACAGATTGCACAATGAAGATGGTTTTGACGATGAAGACTTCATCTTTGTAAAAAGTAACTTGAAAAAGCGTAAAGTATTCTTAAACGAACTTCGCTACATTGAGGCTTTAGGAGATTACGTAAAACTGGTTACTGAGCATGATTCTCTGGTAGTGTTGTCTACCATGAAGAATTTTGAATCGCTCTTGCCAGCAGATCGCTTTTTGAGAATTCACAAATCTTACATTGTAAATCTGGATAAGGTAGAGCGCTATAACAGTAAAGTTATTGAGATCGACAACGATCAGTTGCCGCTTAGCCGAAACAGAAAGACCCAATTGGTAGAAGCGCTTACTGCATCCATGAAGGCCTAATACGGATCTACATCTACAATTAGTTTTATTCGCGCAAAAGGTTTTTGCGCTTCAAAGTTGCGCACCAGCTGCCCAACCTTTCCTTTGTATGCTTTTATTCCAGCTTGTATCGGGACTTTAAGCAATACATGGCTTAAGTATTCATTCCGAATTCTGCCTACAGGAGGGATCTCTGGTCCTAGTACGCCATCATTAAATTGTGCTTCCAAAGCTTTGGCGAACCAACGGGCGCCGTTTTGCATCGATTCAAAATTTCGGTGTTTGAAGGTAAAACGGATCAATCGATTAAACGGTGGATAACCGTAATGTCTGCGCTGTTCCATCTCATCTTTAAACATTCCATCAAAATCATGCGTGGTCACTTGCTGAAGGATCATATGCTCCGGATTGTAGGCCTGAATCAAGACCTTACCGCGATCTTTAGTACGCCCTGCCCTACCCGCAACCTGACTCAGCAATTGAAAACTGCGTTCGTGTGCGCGAAAGTCTGGAAAATTCAATAGCGTATCGGCCTGCATAACACCCACTAAACCAACGGCTCTAAAATCAAGGCCTTTTGCCAGCATCTGCGTTCCCACCAAAACATCGATCTCTCCCTGTTCAAAGGCGTGAATGAGTTTGGCATGCGCATGCTTGCCTTTAGTAGTGTCTTGATCCATGCGAGAAATACGAGCTTCTGGCAGCAATTCCTGCAGTTCATTCTGAATCTGCTCCGTTCCAAAGCCTTTAGGATCCAGAGTCATACTGCCGCAGGCGCCGCATTGCTTGGTAATGGGTGTTGCATATCCACAGTAATGACACCGCAGTTGTCCTTTGGCTTTGTGATAGGTCAAACTCACGTCGCAATTGGGACATTGTGGAGCACTTCCACAGGTCATACATTCCATAATTGGAGCAAAACCTCTTCGATTCTTAAAAAGAATGACTTGTTTGTTTTCTGATAGGGTTTCTTTAATAGCCTCTAACAGCGTGTCCGAAAAATGCCCTTGCATGCGTTTCTTGCGATTTTTATCCCGCAAGTCTACCAATTGTGTATCTGGCAGCAAAACCTTCCCAAATCGCTCCTTAAGGCTTACCAAGCCATATTTCCCTGTGCTTGCATTGTGATAGGATTCCAAGGCTGGTGTTGCAGAGCCCAAAAGAACTTTAGCCTCGCTTAAGGCTCCGAGCACTATTGCGCTGTCTCTGCCGTGGTATCGTGGAGCCGGACTATACTGTTTGAACGAATGCTCGTGTTCTTCATCTACAATGATGAGCCCCAAGTCCTGAAAAGGCAAAAAGACCGTAGAACGAGCCCCTATGACCAGCTGTGCTTTTGCATCTTGCCGCAGTACCTGATTCCATACCTCTACCCTTTCGTGTACGCTGTAACGTGAATGGTACACCCCTACGCGATCTCCAAAATAGTATTGCAAACGGCTTATGAGCTGGGTAGTCAAAGCGATCTCTGGCAACATATATAGTACCTGTTTACCAGCATCGAGCATCTCTTCAATAAGTTTTACGTAAACCTCGGTCTTTCCGCTGGAAGTCACTCCGTGAAAAAGACAAACAGATTTACTAGAAAACGCTGTTCTTATTTCATCTAAAGCCTTTTGCTGTGCCTCTGATAGACCTTTTGAGGCTGCCGTTTCTTGTTCCCACAGCGCCTTACGATCGGTTTGTTTCTTTTCTTGAATGACAATTCCCTTATCAATTAAGGCTTTTAAGGGCGCTACACCACCAGATAACGCAGACAAAAGCTCTTGTCTTTTAACCGCTCCCGACTGTCTTGCGCTAAGCATAAAGAGTTGCATAAGCACTTCCTTTTGTTTGGGAGCGCGTTGCATTTCATCCAAGAGTGCGGTCAGAACGGCCTCCTCTTGATATTCCGGTGCCAATTGAAGGTAAGATACCATTTTAGGGATGTACTGCTCATAAAGCGTCTCTACTAAAGCCACGCGGTTCTTATCGATCAAGGCTTGAATAACTCCAAGGACCTGCTTTTTCTCAAGTAAATTCCTTACATCATTGAGATGCAGTTGCTGTCTGTTCTCTAAAGCCTCAAGTATTAATTCTTCCTGAGTAGAGAGTGTAGCTTCCGTATACGGGCGCTCCGTTTGTAGCCGAATGATCGTCTCACTTTCTAAAAGAAAAGCTCCCGGCAAAGCGGCGCGCATAACCTCCCCCATACTGCAGAGGTAATAATCCGCGATCCATTGCCAATGTCTAAGCTGGGTTTGGGTCACCAAAGGATGCTCATCTAAGATCTGATCGATCTCCTTGGTCTCATACATCTGAGGCGGCGTTTGATGCACCCGATACACGATTCCGGTATAGATCTTGGACTTTCCAAAAGGAACTGCCACACGGTGCCCGGGCTTTAGAAAATGTGCCTCGTGAACATTTACCGCATAGGTAAATGCCTGCTTGATGGGAATGGGCAGTATGACGTCAATAAAGTACATGAAAACAAAAAAGGCTGTCGCGTTAACGACAGCCTAAAAGTACGTAATAATGTGAGCACAATTAGTTACCCAACATTCCTTTTTTAAGTTTTTTATCAGCTGGTGCTTTCCCCAACCAGATTCCAAAAAGGGCCTTCTTAAATTCCATTCCTGGAATCACTCCCAATTCGTTTCCGTTCTTATAGCAAACCACGCCGCGCCCAGTTTGATAGGTAATGTCAAAAACATCTTTTTCAACGATCTCATCACTGAAAAAACCTATGAATTTTTTGATCTCACTGTCCAAGGAAGAAGTATCTCCTCTCATGGAAGCATCAAAACCATCGTTAACTGCTTCAATCATTGCATCACTCGATACAAAGCTTGAAGTGATCACCAATTTCATGGCCATATTCTGATCAGCATTGATAATGCTTTTAGCGTCTTTCGACTTTGATTCCAGATACAATCCTCCAGAATACAATTCGAGTACAAAAGCCTTCTTTCTGATTCCTCCTCCGTTGAGTACCAAATCAGAACCTCCAACTTTCATAGTGTTTGGAAGCATCACGTCTCCTACTTCTGTCATTCCTCCGTTCTGTGCAAACCCAAAATTCATAGAGAGTACAGCGATCATTAATACCAAAACTCGTTTCATAAGTCAATAAAATATTTAAGTAATTATTAGTGTTTGTTTTTCAAAGCTCTCAAACTCGCATTGAGTTCAAAGCCCAGTAAAAGTAAGTTAGAATTTAACCAAATATACAGCATCATTATTAAAAGGGCTCCAATGGAACCATAAAGCTCGTTGTAATTGGAGAAATTATTGATATAAACTCCAAAGAGATAGGTGGTTAACATGAATAGCAAAGTCGTTACCAGTGCACCGATGGAAAAGAATCTGGACTGTCGCCCATCCTTTACACCAAAGTAGTACAACACGGCTACAACCATATAGACCAAGAGCACAAAGACAAAATAACGCACTGCGGTTATCCAAACTACTTCATCGCTAATGTAGTCTTCTTGCTTAAGCATACTGATCAAATATTCACTGTATACCGCTACCACTACACTAAAAAGCAACAACAATGCCAAAAAAATCGAAACCAATAAGGCTACCCAATACTGCCTGAAGAAATTGCGGTTGATATTCACATGAAAAGAGTACTCAAAACCGCTAAATATGGAGTTTACGCCATTGGCCATTACCAATAAGGTCAGGATAAAAACAAAGGACAATAAGCCACCACGTGGATTGGCTGCAATATCCTCAATTACTGGAAAAAAGAAATCAAAGGTCTGCGCCGGCATCAACTCGCCAATAAAATCCAGAAAACGGTCCTGGAAGTTCTCAATGGGCACATACGGAATCAAATTCAGCACAAAGAGCAAAAAGGGAAATATGGCCATAAAGAAGCTAAAAGCAATGGCTCCCGCTCTGCTGGAAAAGGTCCCTTTTACAATACCTACGGCGTAGGTCTTTAATAAATCATACAAGGACAAGCCCTCAAAACCCGGCAGTAATATCTTATCGCAAAGGCGCATGGCCCCGCTAACTACAGGTGTGTTTTGTAAGCGTTGTTCTATGCTCATATAGCTTTTAAACTCAGGTCTAAGTTGTGAACCGAATGGGTCAAGGCACCACTGCTGATGTAATCCACCCCGCATTCTGCATAGGCTCTTACTGTTTGAAGCGTAATCCCTCCAGAGGATTCCGTCAGACATTGATCACCAATTAGGGCTACTGCCTTTCGGGTATCTTCATAGTCAAAGTTATCGATTAAGATTCGATATACCCCCTCATGCTCTAAAATTTGGGCTATTTCATCCAAGGCTCGGGCCTCAACAATGATCTTGAGATCCAAACGATTTTCCTTTAAATACTGCTTGGTCACTTCAATGGCTTTAGCGATTCCCCCGCAAAAGTCGATGTGATTGTCCTTGAGCATGATCATGTCGTAAAGCGCAAAACGATGGTTCTCCCCGCCTCCTATCTTAACCGCCCACTTTTCCAAAGCACGGATTCCCGGAGTTGTTTTTCGGGTATCGAGGATCTTGGTACCCGTCCCCTCTAAGAGTTTTACATATTCATTGGTCTTTGTAGCGATAGCGCTCATGCGTTGCATAGCATTGAGCACCAAGCGTTCTGCCTTTAAAATAGACTGAGAGTTCCCACTTACATAAAAGGCTTTGTCTCCGTATTTTACTGGAGTTCCATCGGTTATACGAATGTCGATTTCAAGACCGGGATCTACAAATTCAAATACCTTTTTGGCGAATTCAACGCCGGCTAGAATCCCTTCGTCTTTAACTAATAAGCGCGCCTTCCCCGTGGCATCATAAGGAATACAGGCTAATGAGCTGTGGTCACCATCACCCACATCTTCACGAATGGCATTGGCGATTATCAGATCAATTTCTTTGTCAAAGTCTTTTTTGGAGATCATTTAATGAAGTGTTTTGGCTAAATTACTAATTCCCCCCTAAAGATCTCTTGTGAAGCTTTGCTTTCCTAAAAACTAAATAGTTTACTCTTTTTAGGCTTTTGTACCTTTGTGAGATGAAGTTCACACTTTTAGCCGTTGGAAAGACCGACAGTAAAGAAATTGAGCAGCTTACAGAAATCTACACCAAACGAGTCGCTAGATATGTAAAGTTCGAAATCAAGATCATTCCTGATCTCAAAAAACGAGCGAAGCTCTCTTTTGAGCAGCAAAAGAAACAAGAAGCCGATTTGATCCTGACGCAGCTCAATACCAGTGATTTTGTGGTCTTATTGGATGAGAATGGAAAACATTACAGTTCTGTGGACTTTTCCAAATTTCTGCAACAACGGATGAATTCTGGTATTAAGAATTTGGTCTTTATCATCGGCGGACCTTATGGTTTTGATCAAGCGCTTTACTCAAGAGCAAACAGCAAGTTGTCGCTCTCCAAAATGACTTTTTCTCACCAAATGGTTAGACTCTTTTTTGCAGAACAGCTCTACCGCGGCTTCAGTATTTTAAACAACGAACCTTATCACCATCAATAATGACCGAATTTGTTTTTGCTACACACAACGCAGGTAAACTCAAGGAACTGCAAGCCATGGTGCCTCCCAGCATCAAACTGTTGAGCTTGGATGACATTGGCTGTCATGAAGAGATTCCCGAGACCGAAACCAACTTTAAAGGCAATGCGCTTCTCAAGGCACAGCACGTTCAAAAACACTACGGGCTGCCTTGCTTTGCCGATGACAGCGGTTTGGAAGTATCGGCCTTAGATGGAGCTCCAGGGGTCTATACCGCGCGCTATGCGGGTGTTGATTGCACCTCTGATGATAATATGGACAAGCTTTTGGGGGCATTAGAAAATCAGAGCGATCGATCCGCACGCTTTGTTTGTGTTATTGCGCTTTTACAAGGAAATGAGCCTGTTTATTTTGAAGGATTTTGCCCTGGTGAGATCCTTTCAGAACGCCATGGCACGGACGGTTTTGGGTATGACCCAATCTTTAAGCCCAATGGCTTTGACCGCTCCTTTGCACAAATGACTATGGCAGAGAAAAGTGCCACGAGCCATCGAGGAAAAGCAGTAGCCCAATTGGTGGCATTTTTAAAGAATTCTCAATAAACGCCCTGATAACAAAAAACTTAGTGTACTTTTTTCAAGGGCAACCAAATTTTAAAACTTAAACTTCAAAGTATAAAATTTGGTTGGGTTTCAAGAACCACTTCGTTAGTCCGCTAACTTTTTTATTTCTTCAAAAAAGCTTGGAAACAAAAAACTTAGCGTACTTTTGCCCCTTGAAATTACCTCGGGTTGAGGAAATGTGTTGCACGAAGCTAAATGGGTTTACTTGTCGCGTGCTTCGACCAACACGCAAATACAAGTAACTATGAGTGCATTTGAAGCATTAGGACTGTCTGCGCCTTTATTGCAGGCCACGGCCGATATGGGTTTTGAAAAACCTACAGAAGTTCAGGCCAAAGCCATCCCTTTATTATTAGAATCAGAAACCGATCTGGTTGCTCTAGCGCAAACCGGAACAGGAAAGACGGCCGCTTTTGGTTTTCCGTTGATTCAAAAGATCAATGTAAAAAGTAGAAATACACAAGGCCTTATTATTGCGCCTACCCGTGAACTCTGTCTGCAGATCACTCATGAACTGCGCTCCTATTCACAACACATAAAAGGTTTACACATTGTGGCCGTATACGGCGGTGCGAGTGTACAAGGACAAGCTAAAGACCTGAAGAACGGTGCCCAGATCATTGTAGCGACTCCCGGTCGTATGAAAGACCTTATCGGTCGCGGTGTTGCTGTCATTAAAAACGTAGAGTATTGCGTTTTGGATGAGGCCGATGAAATGTTGAACATGGGATTCTATGAGGACATTAAAGAGATCCTTTCACACACTCCAGAAGACAAAAGTACCTGGCTTTTTAGTGCTACTATGCCTAAAGAAGTGGCTGCCATAGCCAAAAAGTTCATGTATGATCCCCAAGAGATCACAGTAGGAAACAAAAACAGTGGTGCGCAACGCGTAGATCATGAGTACTACCTGATCAGTGCTAGGGATCGTTATTTAGCGCTAAAGCGCTTGGCAGATGCCAATCCAAACATTTTCTCTGTAGTCTTTTGCCGCACGAAACGCGATACGCAGAAGGTTGCTGAGATGCTCATTGAGGACGGATACAATGCCGCTGCTCTTCATGGGGATCTAAGCCAGAATCAGCGTGACTTGGTCATGAAATCGTTCCGAACCAAGCAAATTCAAATGCTTGTGGCAACTGACGTGGCTGCGCGTGGTATAGATGTGGACGACATTACTCACGTGATCAATTACCAACTGCCGGATGAGATTGAAACCTACACCCACAGAAGTGGTCGTACCGGACGTGCAGGAAAATCAGGAATCTCCATGGTTCTAGTTTCCAAAAGTGAGATTCGTAAGATCAAGGCCATTGAAAAGATCATCCAAAAGGAATTCAAGGCCAAATCACTGCCGACAGGTATGGAGATTTGTGAGATCCAACTCTTGCATTTAGCGGAGAAAATCGAACAAACCGATGTCAATGCAGACATTGAGCCTTACGTTGCTGCAATCATGGAATCCTTGGGGAAATTCGACCAAGAAACCTTGATCAAAAAGATCTTTAGTGTAGAATTCAGCAGATTCTTTAACTATTACAAAAACGCTAAGGAGCTTAACGTTCCAGAAGTTGGCAATGTATCTGCAAGCGGAAACAGCACGCGATTCTTTATCAATGTTGGCGCTAAGGACGACTTTAGTTGGATGACGCTGAAGGACTTCTTGAAAGACATTTTACAGATCAAAGACGACGGGCTTTTCAAAGTAGATGTCAAAGGAAGCTTTTCATTCTTCAACGTAGAAGAGCCGCATGTGAAGCGTGTTTTAGATACTTTTGAAGACTTTACTTTAGACGGCAGACGCATTGTAGTAGAAGCAACCACAGAGAAACGCCGTAAAGGTGGTGGTAAGCGATTTAAAGATTCAAATTCCAGAGGAAAGCAACCTAGAACACGCAAGTCCGACAAACGCCGAGGTGGTAAATTCAATGATGATTTTAGCAATAAACGCGGACGCAAGAACCGATCTGGAAACAAGCCTAAAGGCACGGGTGGTAAGCGCAGACGCCGTTAAGAGTCTTAATTTTTTTGTAAATATGTAGTTGTGATACACAAATTGACCACTTAATACGTATTTTTGAAACTAAGAATCTTGCTATGAAGCCTTTCTGGTTCCTTATTGTTACCCTTGTTTGCTTTTCGGCTACGGCCCAAGAAGAGCAGACGCAGACGGTGCAAGGTATTGTTCAAAACGATGCCGATGATAAGGTTTTGGAAAACGTGAATATCGTGAACCTCAATCAGGTGATCGGTACTGTTTCTGAAAGAGACGGAAGCTTCGAAATTCCTGCGAAAGTCAACGACACCCTTTACTTTTCTTACCTCGGATTCAAATCCATCCGCGTTCGCGTGACCAATGACCTTTTGAATTTTGGGGAGATCATAGTAAAGATGACGGAGCTTGGAATCGCTTTGGAAGAAGTGGTGGTCAGACCTGTTGAACTAACGGGATATCTAGAGATTGATGCCAAGATCATCCCTG
Source organism: Gilvibacter sp. (assembly GCF_013214815.1). Lineage (GTDB taxonomy): Bacteria > Bacteroidota > Bacteroidia > Flavobacteriales > Flavobacteriaceae > Gilvibacter. The sequence goes on along the minus strand of NZ_JABSPU010000029.1, from coordinate 14,314 downwards.
TATATGACGATTATCGTTATGCCATCGCTGGTTTAGATCGGGGTTATGAAGGAGGTTCACAACAACCTGGAGCTGTGGGAAAAGTGCTCAGTGCCATATTCAATCCCGCAGATTTCCTCTATAACGTCTTTGGGAAAAGGCCCAAACAAATGCGCAAGCTACGCCAAATGAAGGCCGATGATAATATTCGGAATTTATTGCAAAGTAAGTTTGACCGAGAAACCCTTATGGCCGTATTGCAGTTAGAACGCAACGATCTGGACATGATCCTGAACAACTGTAATTATTCGGATCAGTTCATTAGAACAGCCAATGATTTGCAGATCCTAGATGCCATCTCTGAGTGTTATGAGGAGTACAAAGTCCTCAACAGAGAGTAATTCACCAAATCCTTATCTTTAGGCAAATTCAATGCCTATGTTCCTGCGTTTAGCGCTAATTTCATTCAGTCTATTCACCTTATTTTCATGTCAAAAAGAAGCTGTTGATCCTTTACAGGCAGCACTATCTGCTGATGATCCCGCCATAAAAAAGGTCATGAATAATCTAGAAGCTCATGAGGTACAAATAGCCCTTAGTGTGGTTGACTATTCATCGTCCAGCCTTGCTTTCAAGGAATACGAATTCCAAGTAAATGATTCCGTCTATTTCTATCCGGCCAGCACGGTGAAGTTTCCAATGGCAGTAATTACCCTTGAGCAATTGGATGACAATGAATTTATAAATCTGGATGCAACCATTACCGTTAATGGCGATAGCATCTCATCAAGCTTTCGGAGAGACATTCGAGACATATTCGCAGTCAGTAGTAATGAAGCCTACAACCGGCTTTATGAATATCTGGGCAATGATTTTGTCAACGACCGTATGCATGAAGTTGGGCTTAATAACTTCCGCTTGGCCCATCGTTTATCCACCCCAAATGCGGCAGATCCAATGACCAAGGGACTTATCTTTCAAGGAAGCGGAGAAGATGAGCTTTTTGAGGGAGAAGGTTATCAAATGCAACCCCTTCAGCCCTTGAACCTTCAAAAGATCAACAAAGGAGTGGGTTATTATAAAAACGACACTTTAGTGAATGACCCCATGTCTTTCGCTTTAAAGAACTACTACCCCATCAGCAGTATGCACGGTACTATGAAACGCGTGATCTTTCCCGAGTACTTTTCTACCGATGAGCAATTTAAACTCTCTGCGGAGCTGCATCAGTTCTTGATGGAAAGTATGCAGCTTTTGCCACATGAGGCTGGCTACGCCAAACCTGAGTATTACGACAGCTATGTCAAGTTTTTTATGTTTGGAGACAACAAAGCAGATATGCCTGAGGACATCAGCATTATGAATAAGGTAGGCTACGCTTACGGTTATTTAACAGACTGCGCCTATATTTTGGACCACACCAATGAGATCGCCTTTATTTTAACAGCGACAGTTCATGTCAATGAGAACGGCATCTACAATGATAATAACTACCAATACGACGAAACAGGAATTCCTTTTCTAGCGGCTTTGGGCAGACAGATCCATCAGCAGCTATTAAAATCAAAACAATAAAAAAAGGCTGCTCATGCGAACAGCCTTAATTCATAGCAATTTTATTTTTTGACCACCTAAAACTATTGAGGCATTACAACAGAGTCAATGGCGTGGATCACTCCATTGCTTGCTGCTACGTCTGGGATAATTACCGTAGACTTAGCTCCTGTAGCATCGGTTAACATTACGTTTCCTCCTTCTAGAGTTAAAGTAATGGTTCCACCTTGTACAGTTTTAACCTCGAACTTTCCATTGTTCTTCTTAATTGCGTCTACCACTGCAGCTGCTTCAAACTTTCCGGCTACTACGTGATAGGTCAATACCGCTGTTAGTGTTCCTTTAGCTTCTGGCTTCAATAATCCTTCAACGGTTCCCGCTGGTAATTTTCCGAATGCGTCGTTGGTTGGAGCAAATACAGTGAATGGTCCTTTACCGCTAAGGGTCTCAACCAATCCAGCTGCTTTTACAGCCGCAACTAGAGTACTAAATGCGTCGTTTCCTGCAGCAACCCCTACGATTGTAGGAGGTGTATCTACAGTTTTAGCTTCAGTTACATTTTCTACTTCTGCAGTAGCAACCTCAGCAGTGTTGTTCTGTGTGTTTTGCGCACAAGCCGAAATAAACATTCCAGCAAGTACAAACGTGGCAATCTTTTTCATGAGTCTTAATTTTTGTAGTTATTGTTTCTAAACCAACATAAAAATTAACGGTTTTTGAAGTCGCCCTTTCTGAATTTTGACCGGTCCGGAACTAAAGGCCGACTCAGTTTTTTAGCTACTTTCTCAACAAGTCTGTTTTCTTAGTTTGATTTAACTGATGCTAAATTACTTCCTTCACGATGTAAAAGTATTAATATTTTGTTTAAATTTTTTTACAAATTGTTAAACAATTTTAAAATCGACTGATTTCCATGAGGTAAAGCCTTCATTCTAATACTGTCCATCATATTTGATTTTATCAAGACGATTAAGAAACATTTAGGCAGATGGTTTTGCACTACTCCACACAGAAGCGTTATCTTTAGAGTCTCCTTATAATAGAGTCATAATGGCTGCACAATTTGAAGAACTCCGCGAGGTTCACAAGAACTTTATAAAAGCACAACCGATCTTCTTCGTAGCAACTGCTGCTGCAGAAGGGCGCATTAATCTTTCTCCCAAAGGCATGGACAGTATGCGTGTTTTGGATGATAAATCCGTCCTTTGGATGAATCTAACCGGTAGCGGCAATGAAACTGCCGCTCATTTGCTCAAAAGCAATCGCATGACCATCATGTTCAATGCCTTTGAAGATCCACCACTTATTCTGCGGCTTTATGGAAGTTGTGATATCTACCATCCCAGAGATGATGAATTTCAACAGTATATCAAATTGTTTCCCGAAACTAAAGGAGCTCGACAACTCATCAAGCTTCATATAGACACGGTTCAGACGTCTTGCGGCTACGGAGTTCCCTATATGGAGTTCAAAGCCCATAGAACGCGTTTGGCCGAGTGGGCTCAAGCCAAAACCGAGGAGGAGCTCTGGGACTATTGGGAAAAGAAGAACCAAAAAAGTATAGACGGATTTGAAACAGCCATCTTTGCAGAAGAGTAGATTTTGGATAGCATTAATTGCGCTTAGCTTCATCTTACTCGGATGCAATCAAGCGCCAACTCAGAAGTTGCGTATAGCTGTAGCTGCCAACGCCGAAGCTTTAGCACAGACCTTAGCAGATGAGTTTTCTGCTACACGTGATGTGGAGATCGATATCATAACTGGTTCTTCCGGAAAACTCACCAATCAGATCAGCAATGGTGCGCCCATAGATATCTTTATGGCGGCGGACATGTCCTACCCACAGCACTTATACGACACCGATTGGACCACTGCGGCTCCTATCCCCTACGCCAAGGGAATTTTGGTCGTGCTTTCTCAAGAAGACTTTTTAAAATCTGGAATGACAATGGATGGTTTGAAATCTTTGGCCATACCCAATCCAGAACTCGCTCCATACGGTCGTGCGGCAAAAGAGCTGTTGGAATATCAAGAGCTTTGGGAAACTGTAAAACCGAACTTAGTGTATGCCGAAAACGCCGTGCAAGCTGCCACCTATGTAGTTTCAGGTGCCGCAGAGGCAGCAATAACGGCAAAATCAAGTGCCCTCCAGGCCCAACAAGAATCGGAAGTTTTTGTTCTGGACATCAATAAAGTACACTACAAACCCATAATTCAAGGAGTCGTGATCATTAAACGGGGGAAACTGCACCCTTTTACGCAAGACTTCGTGGACTACCTGCTTAGTGAGGCCGTTCAAAAGCGTATCAAACAACACGGCTACGATCTGCCCTAGAATTGAATTAATGCTATCTTTGAGTAGCGTGAATTGGGATCCACTTTTTCTAACCTTTAAATTGGCTTTGGTCACTACCCTAGTATTACTGCTTGTGGGTATACCACTGGGCTATTGGCTGGCTTATTCCAGATCACGCCTAAAACCACTTTTGGCCGTTTTGGTAAGCATGCCACTAGTATTGCCGCCAACGGTAATCGGGTTTTATCTACTATTAGCTTTTAGTCCCAACAATGCTTTCGGAGCCTGGTTAGAACAAACCTTTGATCTCCGTTTGGTATTCAGCTTTACAGGCTTAGTTATTGCCTCTGTGATCTACGGAATTCCATTTATGGTCCATCCTATACAATCCGGCTTACGTGGATTACCTCCCGCTTATAAAGAATCTGCACAATTGATGGGAAGAAGTCGTTTCTCTATTTTGACTCGAGTTTTACTACCCAATATGAAGCCCGCATTGCTTAGTGGCATTGTGTTGAGTTTTGCGCATACTTTAGGCGAGTTTGGGGTAGTATTAATGATTGGTGGATCTATTCCAGGCGAGACTCGAGTGGCTTCCATCGCTATTTATGACGAGGTGGAACGCTTAAATTTTGGGCAGGCTCATTTGTTATCACTAATCCTCTTTGCGATTGCCTTTGTCATTTTGCTTTGGGTCTATACGCGAGGCAGTAAAAATTGGAAAGGAGTGGTGGGATGATCGACATTACACTTCAAAAAAGCCTTAAATCACAAGATGGCACTATGATTTTAGATCTGAGCTTTCAAGTAGAATCGGGAAGCTTTAATGCGCTATTTGGTCCTTCTGGCGCAGGGAAAACCTCAACCCTAAAGATGATCAGCGGATTGCTTAGGCCTGATACAGGAAGTATACAAAGCCACGGAGACATCTGGTTCGATTCACAAAAGAAGATCAATCTAGCGCCAGGAAAGCGCAAAATAGCCTATGTGTTCCAAGATGCTGCCTTGTTTCCCAATATGAGTGTGCTTGAAAATATTCAGTATGCGGCTGGATCAGATCCAGATAGGGCTTACTTAGAAAACCTCATCTCCAGTATGGGATTGGAGAAACTCGTAAACCACAAACCAGATATGCTCTCCGGAGGACAGGCCAAACGCGTGGCTCTGGCTCGTGCTCTCGCACAAAAACCCGATTTGTTACTATTAGACGAACCCTTCACTGCCTTAGACCAATCGGCTAAAATAAAATTACAACAACACCTAAGTGGCTTGCACCAAGACTACGGATTTACGGTGATCTTGGTGAGTCATGATCATGCAGAGGTCATGCAATTGGCTACAAAGGCATTTATAATTGAGGCTGGACAGTTGCTCCGATCCGGAACCCCGGCTGAAGTCTTCGGTTTGGAAGGAGCTTCTGACGAGATCACTGTGATGGCGCAGATCATTGACCACGACGCAGAATCAATAACCGTAATGCACCAAGGGCGGACGTATCGCTTGTCTTGGGATGCATCACACCAACCAACTATTGGCAGCTGGATCAACATCCGCCTAAAAACAACAGACGCACAAATTAACTCGCTAGGTAAGCTATGAGAACACTACTCTTAATAGACATACAACAAGGATTTGAGGACATTGCCTATTGGGGCGGAAACAGAAACAATCCAGACGCAGAAACTAAGGCCGCGGAACTCTTAGCCCTTTTCCGCGAAAGAGGTTGGCCTGTCTATCATATTCAGCATTGTTCCACAAATCCAGAGTCACCCTTACGCCCTGATTTTAAAGGTAACGCCATTCAAGAAGTCGTTAAGCCTATAGCATCAGAACCAGTATACACCAAAACGGTAAACAGTGCTTTTATAGGAACTCCTTTAGAAGAGGCCTTGAATAAAAGCGGACAAAAACAGGTGGTAATGGCTGGACTGACTACGGATCACTGCGTATCTACCAGTGTTCGGATGGCTGCAAATTTGGGCTTTGAGGTTACTTTAATTGAAGATGCCACGGCTACCTTTGACAAGACCGATCGCAATGGCAAACACTATGATGCGCAACTGTTGCATGAAACAGCCATAGCTAGTTTGGACGGAGAATTTGCCCAAATACAAACCCTTGACGAATTTAAAAGTACCTTATAAAAATGATGCAACTCTTAGCTACAGCGAGCTTACAAACCAAATACGGCACATTTACGGAGACTCGTTTTTACGATGGTCAAAAGGAGATCATCACCTTACATAAGGGAGATCTTAAAGATGCGGAGCAGGTTTACTGCCGATTGCATTCCAGCTGTATCTATGGGCACTACTTCAATTCCGTAGAATGCGATTGTCAAGAGCAGATGGATAACGCTGTGGCTCAGATCGCTGAGGCAGGAAAAGGCGTTGTGGTGCTTTTGGATCAGGAAGGAAAAGGCAACGGACACCTCGCCCTTATGAAAAGTAAGGCCTTTAAGGCAAAGGGCATGAAACAAGGCCCTGCTTATGTCGCGGCAGGTTATCAGGAAGAAGCTAGAGACTTTCAACCGGCAGCCAAGGCGCTCTTGCATTTTAAAATGCAATCTGTGGCCTTAGACAGTGAGAATAAACACAAAAGAGCCGCCTTAGAAGCTGTTGGCCTATTGCTGGTATAAAATCACACTTTAACTATGAAGAACCGAGACCGACGTGTTGGCTTTATGACCTACTATTTTATGGTAGGTGGACTCATTGGTTTGCTGGTGAGTTTTTTAAGGCTGCGACATCCTGGAGACGACAGCTGGTTCTGGTTTACCTTGATCACGCAAACCGTGCTGTTCAGTGTTTTCTTTTATGTGGGTTATTTGTTTCTGAATAAGGAAAACAAAAAAGCTTCAGAATTGGGCATTGTCATTCAAGTGCTCCAATTGATAACATTTGTGGCCTGGGGTTGGAGTTATTACTTTGCCGGTGGAATCGGTGTGGCCTTTAGTTATGGATTAGAAAGCCAAAGCATCGAGCTCATTGCGGGTGTTTCTGAATTTGAATGGGAACTCATTCCCAAACGCACACCCAAGCAATTTGGAATTAATGTATTTGCACTTATAATTCTCACTATCTTGTTACGTATAAGAAAAACTTACCGATGAAGCACTATTTCCTTCTAGCCTGTTTAATGCTGATGAGCACTCTAAGTTTTGCTCAAGAATCCACCGATGAACGCATTGATCAAATTGTAGAAATCATTTGCAGTAAGATGGACTATTTGAACACCGCAGCGGACTATCGCGAGTTTAATGTCATGTTTGAAGAAGTTGCAGGTCCGGAGATCATGAAACTTCCATTTAAAGAACGAGATGAAGCCGTCAGCAAAGTCTTCTATCGTTTGCAAACGCAATGTTCAGAAGTACAAGAAATCATGATCCGATTACAGCCGGATGATGATTGGGCTACCTCAGAAGAAAAAATTCCATCTAAAACCAGTCGTAGAGACCTCAAAGATTTTAAAGCACAGGAATCTTTCTATTATTCCGAAAAGGACTATACGGTTAACGTTGTCGTCAAGGATGGTTATTGGAGCGACCAGTTCCCAGATGGAACCGCAACACGTCTAAAAATGGAATGGCTTTCCAAGGATACCTTTGTGCTGATCTTTGAATCCAGCACCAATGAAGTCCGCGATCAGCTCAGCAATCCCGGGGATCGTTATTACTATCAAGTAATTGAAAAGAAAGAGGATGCCTATACCCTACAGTCCTGGATTGACAATCAAGACTTCTTTTCTATTTCAGACATTAAATTCAAATAGCATCCACCATGAAACAATTATTCACGCTTGTATTATTCGTGATTAGCGGGTCTATAATCGCACAGGACCTGGATCGCTATGAAAAACAAACCTATTTAGGGCGTGATGGAGAACTCCCCTATCGAATCCTATTGCCCAAGCATTACAATCCGGATATCGCTTATCCTTTGGTCTTGTTTTTACACGGCTCGGGAGAGCGCGGCAGTGACAATAGTGCGCAGCTAAAGCATGGTGGAGCCTTGTTCGCTTCGGATGCAGTTCGTGATGACTATCCGGCAATCGTAGTATTTCCACAATGCCCGATAGACGGTTATTGGGCCAATATGGAGTATTTACAAACTCCTGAAGGGGTTACCATTACGTATCCTAGAGGGAATACACTAAAAATGGAGCAAGACCTCCTGGAAGGCCTGCTCAAAGATTTGCAAAAGAACTATACCGTAGATAAAAACAGAATCTATATTGGAGGTCTTTCCATGGGTGCTATGGGAACCTTTGAACTGGTTAGGCGTAATCCAAGGACCTTTGCGGCTGCCTTTGCGATTTGCGGTGGCGCCAATCCTGCTATTGCTGGTAAGATTGATCGTCAGCCTTGGTGGATCTTTCATGGAGATGCTGATCAAGTGGTTCCGATTAAATACTCTCAACAAATGGTAGACGCTTTAAAGCGCATTGATGCTGATGTGCAGTTTACCGTTTATCCTGATGTTGGTCACGACAGTTGGACCGCCACCTTTGCCAATCCAGAGCTGCTCTCTTGGCTCTTTGCACAATCCAAAGAATGATCCATGGCTGTAATTGAAACGCAAAGACTTGAATTAAATCCGGTGCAATCCAATGATGCTGAATTCATCTATGCGTTGCAGAACAGTCCCAAATGGCTCAAGTATATCGGGGATCGTAACATCAACAGTGTGGATATAGCCCGCAACTATATCCTAGAGAAAATGGAAGCTCATTACAAGGAGCACGGTTATGGAAACTATGCGGTGTTTGAAAAACAATCCAACAAACCCGTGGGAACTTGTGGCCTGTTCAATCGCCCAGGCTTGGAGGTGGTAGATATTGGCTTTGCCCTTTTACCGGAGTTTGAGGGCAATGGATACGGCTCAGAAGCAGCCTTTGCGCTTTTAGATTATGCTAAAAACGAGCTTCGACTACAGAAGGTATCGGCAATTGTATTGCCTGATAACAAAACATCCGTGAATCTGATTCAGCGTTTAGGCTTGAGCTTTATCAAAAAGGTTCAGCTGCCCAATGACAAAGCTTGGCTGGATTATTATGAAATTGTGCTCAACGAGTAGGAATTTCTTAGACCGAGTTGTTCTATCCTAAACAGACAACATGCGCAGCGCCAACTACTTCGCCATCTTTTTTGCCGTATTTACTTTGATTGGATGTTCATCAGACAACAACGATGACACGCCGGACAATAACGACAATAACTCCGGAGGACAACAACAAGAGCTTCCCAAGACAGCCATTGCAGACTCCGCTTTTGAACAGGCTTTAGTCCTATTGAATTTCGACGATGAAGTAGACGGGTTTGTACTAACAGCCAATATAGAGAATGTAACCAGTTTGGTGCTTAACGATCAAGGCATTAGCGATCTTAGTGGAATCCAAGATTTTATCAATTTGGAGAACCTTTGGGTCAATGACAATCAATTGGAGAGTTTACCAATTTCTACAAACGGCAGACTAAAATTCATTTTTGCCGATTTCAATCAGATCACTGCGCTTAACGTATCCGCTTTAGCAGATTTGGAAAAGATCAGTCTTATTGATAATGCCTTAGAGAGCATCAACATAAGCAACAATGCTGCTTTGCAGCAATTAGTGGTCCCGGGCAATCAGTTGGAGAATCTTGATGTGTCTGCTAATACGTCTTTGACCGTTTTAGATGTGTTAAATAATCCACTAACCTGCGTACAAGTATCCAGTGCACAACAGGCAGATATCCCAACAGATTGGGTCATTGATACTGATGACAACTACAGCATCAACTGCAATTAAGCAGTAAGACTTCGCTTACATATATAATTTAGTGCAATGATTTAGCGTTTTAATAATGCTATGAAGACTGCGATAAAACTCCTAACGCATCTAACCATCATTGCAATACTTACCGCGCTCACTCAGGTGGGCGGTGTCCTGTACGGATTGGTATTGCTGTTTTACCGACCTCAACAGCGCAAAACCATCAAACGTGCGGCTGTATTCACTATTTCTTACTTCATCCTCAACCTTTGGGGGATTCCGCAATTGGCAGCCTATTTTGGGCGTGTAGAACTGCCCCAAAATGAGAAGATACAGGCGCACAATTACGGCTACAGACTACTCAACCGGCATTATGTCACTCCTGAACTCAAGGCGCAACTGGAAGAACTCGCCGATCAAATGCAAAGGCACGAGCCTGATCTGGTACTGGTCTATCTAGACGCAAACTTTCCTTTTATTGATGGATTTCCACTATTTCCTCATTTGAGTCACAACGACGGGAAAAAGATTGATCTGAGTTTTGTGTATCGCGATGAATTTGGAAAGCTCACTAACGACAAACCCTCTCGTAGCGGTTATGGTGTCTTTGAGTCGCCCAGGCTGGGAGAGTTCAATCAAACCGAAGTTTGTCTCAACTCTGGCAATAAACAATACGATAAAACAACCTGGCTTACCCTGGGAACGCCCAATAAGGAATTGGCCTTTGACGCAAAACTCAACACCCGATTATTACAGAACCTCAGTGCCAACAGCGCTACGCATAAAATATTCGTGGAGCCGCATTTAAAACATCGATTGGGAATTGGTTCCAGCAAGGTGCGCTTTCAAGGTTGTCACGCGGTACGGCATGATGATCACATCCATTGGCAGATCAAATAAGACTTCTTGAGTATTTTGAGAATCGGGCATTTCAAATTATCTTAGAGTTTCGATTCTAAAACCAATCCCTGCGGGGTACACACGCACATTTCTATGAAGAAATCCTCGGTTCTGCTCATGGCCTGCGGCATGAGTTTATTTGCGCTCAATAGCTGTAAAGACGCTTCAGAAGACACAAATAATGACGATACTGCAACTCAGGAAGTATTCCTAGAAGGAAAACAGGAATACTTAGACTCTCCATTTGTAACTGCAGGTGACCGCGTTTATATGGTGGGCCATCAGGACGGTAGCTTCCCAGAGCTGGGCTGGCACATTACCGGTGAGATGGGCGGCGTTTGGAATCATCCTATCAAACTACTGGATGGGTTTTCACTAGAAATTTCTGAGGAAAATACTGGAGAAAGCCTCGATACAGCGGAAAAGTTTATCAATTATCCTTGGGGAAACTCGCACGACTATAATAGGTTAGTATCGCTTGATGTTAATGTTAAGCGGACTCAATTTGTTCCCGATGGGAAACAAGGAATCGTTATCCTATATGAAATTGAGAATAAAGTCAATACTCCTCGCAGACTAGAACTGGTTTTCAAAGCTAGTTCGGATTTAATGCCAACTTGGCTCGGAGAACGCACTAACATGGAAAATTGTTATGATCGGGTGCTTGAGGACGAAGATGGCTACCTCTTTTTTGCAGACGAGTGTAGTCCTTGGTCCACTTTAATAAGTACAAATCTAAAATCTATAGATTTTAAGGCAACACAGACCACTTTTAAAGGTGCTGGAATTGAAGGAACGCAGCGTTTCATCCTTGAATTGGCTCCTGGCGAGACTAAGAATTTTAATGTAATTATAAGTGGTAGCTATGAATCTTCTGAAATTACAAAATCGGAAAATAAAGACATTCGCGAAAACTGGCCTGCCCTACTTGAATCCAAAAAAGCCCGTTTAGCCGCTTTAGCCAATCAAAGTAAACTCACCATTCCAGACAAAAAAATTGAAGAAGCCTTTGAGTGGCTCAAATACAACTCTGATTGGGTGATCCGTGACGTACCGCATGTTGGTCGTGGTATCACCGCTGGTATCCCTGATTATCCATGGTGGTTTGGCGTAGACAGTGAATACGCCTTAAAAGGCTATATGACCATTGGGCAGACCGAGATTGTGGAATCAACCATTGCGCTACTGGATTCTGTTTCTGAGGCTGTCAACGGCAACGGAAGGATCATCCACGAAATGTCTACCAATGGTGCTGTATTCAATCCAGGAAACATCAACGAGACGCCACAGTTCGCTTCCTTGATCTGGGAAGTCTTCAAATGGAATGCAGATAAAGCCTTTTTAGAACGCTACTTCCCTACTATAGAAAAAGGTTTGGCTTGGCTCATGGATTCTCAAGACGTAGATGGCAACCTATTCCCTGATGGTTTCGGAATGATGGAGATCCACGGACTAGACAGTGAAATGATAGACGTCGCTGCCTATACCCAACGCGCCTTTGCAGATGCCGCCGTTATGGCGGAATTATTAGGGAAAACTGAATTGGCTCAGCAGTACCAAGCCACTGCAGATCAAATGGCGGTAAAGATTAATGAAGAGTTTTGGTCTGAGGAGTTTAATTCCTTTGCAGACTTTATAGGGACAGACCAGCAAGCTTTACACCTCATTGAAGACGCAATAGTGCGTGCGGATACTTTGGACAAACCTTGGGCTGTGGAAGAGCTTAAAGCGACCCGAGCGCAGATCAAAGCCAATCGATCAGCAACTCCAAGACCTTTTGTATTGCATCACAATTGGGTGGTGAATACACCTATGGAAATGAACATTGCAGATTCGGACAAGGCTATGAAAGCCTTAGATACCGGTGCTAACTATGCCAATCCTTTTGGGATGTTTGTCACCGGAATTGACCGAGACGAATCCGCAGGCAGCGATGACGGATCGTTTAAAGGCCCAGAGATCTTTTCCTATACAGGAGCCGTAATGACTTTACCTACCGCGGTTCAGATAGTTGGTGAGAACAATTATGGCAGACCCGATAAGGCCTTGAATTATTTACAGAAGATGACCCGTAGTTTTAGTTATGCGCTGCCTGGCTCTATGTATGAGGTCTCGCCTGATTATGGAATGATTGTTCAGGCTTGGAATATTTACGGTTACGGTGTGCCTATAGTGCAGCAATTCTTTGGGATTCAGCCTATGGCGCACAAAAAGACGGTATACATTCGCCCGCAAATGCCTAGCGATTGGAGCGTTGCCAGTTTGGAGAATGTGAAGGTTGCTGACAATATGATCTCCATTTATTTTGATGAATTAGAGAACGGTCAAAAGCAGATCCGTGTGAATCAAACCGCGGACGATTGGGAGATTGTCTTGGAGCTTCCTATGGTTCACGAACTCACTTACAGTTTTAATAAAGGCGTTGCCAATGAGGCTGAAGGCGATATAGAAGCGTTCAGCACACGCGGTAAAAACCTCGAACTTAATATTAACAAGCGCTAGCATGGACAAAAACGTTCCATCTCACCTTTGTGCACTGCTCATTATGCTTTTACTCCCGTTAGGGATTCAAGGGCAAAATAATTGGGATTCCGCTATTGATTCTAAACTCAAGCAAACGCTTTTGACGCCCAAGGATTTTGTGAGTTACCCCAATATCGCTGCCAATGCCGACGATATGATGGCCAACGTAAAGGTGGCTACCCATTATTTTGAAGCCCGAGGCTTTGAGGTTTCTCTTTTAGAATCAGAAGGCCTGCCTGTTTTCTTTGCGGAATTGACGGTAGATCCTGACGCTACGACCCTGCTCTATTATTTGCATTTGGATGGGCAGGCAGTAAATCCAGACAATTGGGATCAAGAGGACCCTTTTACCCCAGTGTTGAAACAAGAAGGGCAATCGGGGAACTGGGAGACCATCTCTTGGGACCGTCTTGACGGAGATATTGATATGGACTGGCGCATCTTTGGACGCGCTGCAGCTGACGATAAGGCGCCCATAAGCATGTTGCTCACGGCCATGGATATCCTGAAAGAGTCCGGGGAACAACCTAAACACAACCTCAAGGTTATTTTAGATCTCCAGGAGGAAGCGGGTTCTGAAGCCTTTTTATCTACTCTTAAACAGTACAGCGATCGCTATACTGCCGATTATATGCTGATCTTAGACGGGCCGGCGCACAACAGCAATCAACCTACCTTGACCTTTGGATGCCGCGGTATAGCCACATTCAGTCTAACCACTTATGGCTCAGAATTACCCCAGCACAGTGGGCATTATGGCAATGTAGCTCCTAACCCTGTGTTTATTTTGAGTCAATTGTTGGCAGGCATGAAAGGGCCAGACGGTCGTGTACTTATTGACGGATATTACCAAGACATTGAACTTACGGAGTCGGAACTCGCTATACTCAATGCTGTCCCCGATGATCAGGAAGAAATTGTGACTAAACTTGGATTGAGTGAAGCGGAGCAAGTTGCCGCTACCTATCAACTCGCCATGCAGTATCCTTCCTTGAACATTAGACATATTGAAACCTCTTGGAAAGGTCCAGGGCTCAAAACCATCATACCAGAATGGGCTCGTGCTCACTTTGATGTACGTTTAGTTTCTGAAACAGACGGCGCGGCGATCTTAGAAAAAATTAAAGCCCACATAAAGGCACAAGGTTATTATTTAATTGATCGCGCGCCAACTGCGGAAGAACGCCTTACCTATTCGAAGATCGTGAGTTTTGACGGGAATGCAGGCGTTAATGCGTTTAGAACCGATATGGCCAGTCCTTTTGGCCTTCAACTCGCTGATGCCATCACCGCTAGTTTTGGTCAACCTCC
>NZ_JABSPU010000028.1 GCF_013214815.1 Gilvibacter sp. | reverse complement strand
TGATCCATCCAATGTCTGCCGTACACCAGTACACATCAGAATCGCGGTATTGGAATACATTTTTAAACGTGTAGGCCGTATAGACCATATAACCCGCCGTACTGTGCACCATGCCCTTGGGTTTCCCTGTGGAGCCTGAGGTGTAAAGAATAAAGAGCGGATCTTCCGCATCCATGATCTCGGGTTCGCAGTCTGAGGAAGCTTCAACCAATAATGGTTCCAGCCAAAAGTCGCGACCCTCTTTCATGTTGACCTCAGATTGAATCCGCTTTACCACTAATACAGATTCTACCGAGGCACAACTCTCAAGCGCCTCGTCTACAATGCCTTTGAGATCAATGGTTTTGGCTCCACGGTACGAGCCGTCTGAAGTCAATACCATTTTACAGTCGCTGTCATTGATACGTGTGGCGAGAGCGTTTGCGGAAAAACCTGCAAACACCACGGAGTGTATGGCGCCGATTCTTGCACAGGCCAGTAAAGAGATGGCCAGTTCCGGGATCATCGGTAAATAAATACACACTCGATCCCCTTTTTTAAGGCCTTTAGCTTTGAGCACATTGGCCATTTGATTCACACGCGCGTGCAATTCTTTATAGCTGATGTGAGTCGGAGCTTCGTTGGGATCATTGGGTTCAAAGAGGATGGCCGTTTTATCGCCTTTGGTAAATAGATGCCGATCGATACAATTTTCGGTGATATTCAGTTTGGCGCCTTCAAACCATTTTACCTCAGGTTTAGAAAAATCCCAAGAGAGTACGTTGTCCCATTTTTTTCGCCACAAAAAGTGTTCTTCCGCTATCTCTACCCAAAAGAGATCGGGGTTTCTTACGGACTTTCTGTATTCGTGGAAGTATTCTGGGAAGTTCTTAATGTGATAATTACTCATGAAATGGAATTTATATAAAGCCGCTAAAGGCTTTACAATTTAGCAAAAAAGGCCTTTTGAAAATTGCACAAATCGATCAAAAGATGATCTTATTTTATCAGTGTTGAGAAGCCTTGCCTGCTCCCGATGGGATCCGGATATTTTCTACCATATCGGTGACCGCTGTTGGCGGTTTAGGCGTCAATCTTGAAACCACTATGGAAACCACAACGTTTACGCACATGGCAATGGTACCAAAGCCTTCTGGAGATGTGCCAAACCACCATTCACTTGCAGGCAGCGGATCCATAACTCCAATGAGTCCTGTTTTGTAAACGATCATATATCCCAACATTATGGTGATGCCCACAACCATCCCTGCAACGGCGCCTTGTTTGTTCATGCGTTTGTCAAAAATGCCTAGAATTATCGCCGGAAAGAAAGAAGCTGCCGCTAAACCAAAGGCCAGGGCGACCACCGCAGCTACAAAGCCAGGCGGATAGATCCCAAACAAGCCCGCAATAACAATGGCAACCAAAATTGAGGCGCGTGCCCAGCGCAGTTCACCTTTGTCGGTGATATTGGGTTTGAGTTGTTTTTTGATAAGATCGTGAGAGATCGAGGTGGAGATCACTAATAGCAAACCTGCTGCTGTTGATAGCGCTGCAGCCAAACCACCTGCGGCCACTAAGGCAATCACCCAATTGGGCAAGCCGGCGATCTCAGGATTGGCCAAAACCATGATGTCTCTATCTACATAGAGTTCGTTGGTAGCCTCACTGGCGTTGCTAATGAGTCGCTCGCCATAGGTGCCACGACCTTCTAAAAATTCAGGCTTTTTGCCCACCAAAGCTGAGCCTTGAACGTATTGGATTTTACCGTCTCCGTTTTTATCGCTCCAGGCTATGAGCCCGGTGTCTTCCCAATTTTTAAACCACTGTGGGATATCAGTATAGGATTGATCCCGAACCGTCTCTATCAAATTAGTCCGTGAGAATACCGCAACGGCAGGAGCGGTCGTATAAAGTATGGCAATAAAAAGCAAGGCTAGGCCTGCAGACTTGCGTGCATCTTTTACTTTGGGAACCGTAAAGAATCTCACAATAACATGCGGCAATCCAGCGGTACCAACCATCAAAGCGAAGGTAATGGCAAAGACATCCCAGGTAGATTTTGATCCTTGAGTGTATTCTTTAAAGCCGAGCTGGGTGTGTAATGTATCGAGTTTGTCGAGCAAGTAAGTTCCGTCTTCTAGAGTGCCTCCCATCCCCACTTGAGGTATAATATTGCCGGTCATCTGAATTGAAATAAAGATAGCGGGAACCATAAAAGCAAAGATCAAAACGCAGTATTGTGCTACTTGTGTATAGGTGATCCCCTTCATTCCGCCTAAAAAGGCAAAGACCAAAACAACGGCCATACCAATGATCACGCCGAGCGTTATATCAACTTGTAAAAACTGAGAGAACACAATACCTACACCCCGCATTTGGCCGGCGACATAAGTAAAGGATACAATCAAGGCACAGATCACCGCTACGGTCCGCGCGCTGTTGGAATACGGTGAATTTACCAAACTTCCTCAGATAGGGAGCGAGTAATAGTGCCAATAACACATAGCCTCCTGTCCAACCCATCAAATAGACCGAGCCGTCATATCCGGCAAAGGAAATAATTCCCGCCATGGAGATGAAGGAAGCGGCGCTCATCCAATCGGCGGCTGTAGCCATACCGTTGGCTAGGGGAGAAACGCCTCCGCCTGCTACATAAAAATCTTTAGTAGAACCCGCTCTTGCCCAAATGGCAATACCAAAATAAAGGGCAAAGGTCACACCGACCAAGATCCAAGTCCAGGTTTGAACACTCATAGCGCTAATATTGAGGTTATGGAATTAGTCTTCGTGATAGCCGTATTTTTTATCGAGCTTATTCATCAGTCTCACATACACAAAGATCAACACCACAAAAACATAGATGGAACCTTGTTGGGCAAACCAGAAGCCTAATTTGAATCCGCCGAGATTGATGGAGTTTAAGGCATCTCTAAAGAGAATTCCGCAGCCATAAGAAACTACAAACCAAATGCTTAACAGGATTGCTAAGTATATTACATTCTCTTTCCAGTAAGCGCGTGCCTTGTTTGTTGAAGACATGATTGGTTAGTTGCAATGCTTTCTCGCTAGAAGCGATTCTGCATTTTAAGATTCCTAAAACTAATTGATTCGGGAACCACAACCAAAAAAAACCGCGCTTTCTAAAGAGAAGAAAGCGCGGTAACTACTTTAAATGTCGATATATTAAAAGAGCAAATTCATTACAATTAGCAAGGTGCAAATTCCCAGGCTACCCAATAAAGTGTTAAGCACAACCTTGGGTTTTTGAACCGTTAGTATCGATGCCAAAACACCGGTACACATTACAACGGCTGCAAATACTTGGATCATGGACCAAAGGGAGCTTCCGTTTAAAAAGATGGTGTATACTGCAATTCCACCCAAACAGGTAGATACAATGATTGAAGTTGATGCGTATAGCATAAAATTCTCGGTCCAGTCTTTATTTAGTTTTGCATAGAGTGCGCTCATGATGTTGATTTTAATTGTTTACTCAACAAAACTACGTGGAGCCCATCACCTAAAATATGATAATGGTCATGCAAGCCTTAGTTGGCACAAGCGACTTATCTTTAAACCACTGACCACAGCACCATGGAGGAACTTTTAAGTAAAATACGCGTATGTAACTTGTGCAATGATCTGTTGCCGTTGGGCCCGAGACCTATAGTTGCTTCCAGTCCAAAGAGTCGCATTGCTATTATTTGGCAGGCTCCGGGTTCTGTAGTGCATGAGAGCGGTGTCCCTTGGGATGATAAAAGTGGGGAGAATTTGCGCGCTTGGATGCAGATCAGCAGTGAAGATTTTTACAATCCAGATAAGCTCGCTTTAATTCCTATGGTCTTTTGCTATCCGGGGCGGGGAAAGTCTGGAGACAATCCACCCACCGGGATGTGTGCTCCAACCTGGCACGATCAGCTGTTAAATGAACTTCAAGAATTGCGTTTAGTCTTTTTGGTGGGTAAATATGCGCAGGACTATTATTTAGGCGATACAGCGCAAAAGACCTTGACGCAGACCGTGCAGCAGTTTGAAGACTATTTACCTAAATACTTCCCGTTTCCGCATCCTTCTCCGAGAAACAATATCTGGCAAGCTAAGAATCCTTGGTTTAAGGCCTCCGTACTGCCTCGATTGCGTCAAGAAGTAGCCTCAGCTTTGAGGTAAAAATTAACTCAGTAGGGTTTTTGGCACGAGACTTGTTATTTAATTGGTGACAGTCATTGTTTTGATTGTTAAGGAATTGAAACATAAAGTAAATGCGCAAAGCATCCCTAAAAAGAAACAATTCCCCGCCTTGAAATCTGTCTTTACCTACGGTATGCTCACAGATTAGAAATATGACCAAAAGCGCGAACTGTTTTAACAGCCCGCGCTTTTTTTAATGACATTCCATTTTAGCTTCTATTTTCTGCGGATTCAATTTGGGCGAGACGTAGGGAATACCCAAGCCGAGTCCTCTCAGAATAAACAAACAAGCTATAAGGGCTACCATAACTGGGATCGCTTTGCGAATTTTGAGTTGTAGGGTCTTGTTTAGAAAATTGCCTGCAAAGAAATGCGCCAGTCCGCTTCTACCGTGGGTTGGGATTGCAATAGCATCTGCCTTGTTGGAGAAGCTATAGTTAAAGATCCCGTCTTCTACCGTGTAATCAATGTAATAATTCACGTCTTTGGGTCTCAAATCTTCTATGCCTGCTTGTGCAAAGAACTTGTAAATTCTGTCTTCAATCTCAATGCTGGATCTAAAGCGTTCTCCCGGTAAGTTTACATAAAGCAACTCCATTTGTGCACCGAGTACTTTGATTAATTTTCTGATCTGTTTAAAAGCGTCTACATTCTCGCCTTTAAAATCGCAAGCAAACACTACTTTCTCTAAATTGAAATCTGGCATATGATCTTTGATCACTAATACCGGAGTGGTTGCAGTACGCACCACCTTTTCTGTATTAGAACCAACAAAGACCTCTTTAAGTCCTGTGCTGCCATGAGATCCCATCACAATCAAATCAGCATCACAAGAAATAGCTACATCGTTGATCTCTGTAAAGTTGGTATAGTTCTTTACATTTTGATGAACAGTAACACCTTCCAAGTAAGGAACGTTCAGGAGTTCATCAAAGCGTTTTTCTGTCAGCTTCATATGATACATAGCCTCAAAGACCTCCTGAGATTCGTCTCGAGTCAATACGGCATCGGTCAAACCCATCATGTGAACCACATGAATGGAAGCCTGGTGTTTTTTTGCGATGGAAGCAGCGACTTCCATTGCGTATTTCGAATAGTCCGAAAAGTCTACGGGTACTAAGATATTTTTCATGGTTTATCAGTTTTAATTTGCTCAATCTTAGTTCAAAGATATCGAGCAGCTTCGCGATAAAATATGACAATGGTCATACGTGCTCCTTCTTTAAAAGCAGCAATGGATAGTTGATAAACCTAAATGTATTCGGGTTTAGGAAACGATTTCCAGACCTTCCTTTTTGATGGCAGCAAATCCTCCAGCTACATCAATGACGTTGTGATAACCTCTGCGTTTCAGAATAGAAGCAGCGATCACAGAACGATATCCTCCGGCACAGTGCACATAGAAATCACCTTCTTTTGGAAAGTCCTCATAATGATCAGAAATAAAATCTAATGGAGTTAAGGCAACTTCTGGCAAATGCGCAGTTTCATACTCGCTTTCTTTGCGCACGTCATAGACTTTGGCTCCGTTTTCTATAGCGGCCTTAAGATCAGCTGCGGAGACGGATCGCATATCATCTGTAGCACGTCCTGAAGTTTCCCAAGCGGCAATATCTCCTTTTAGATATCCCAAAGTATTGTCAAATCCAACTCTTGAGAGACGGGTTACAGCTTCTTCCTCTTTTCCAGGGTCAACTACTAAAAGGATCGGCAGAGAAATGTCCGCGATTAATGCTCCCACCCAAGGTGCAAAGCTTCCGTTGAGTCCTATGAAAACAGAACGCGGAATGTGTTTTTCAATAAAATCGGCTTGGTGTCTAACATCCAAAACAATAGCCTGATGCCGTTCTGCCAACTGCTCAAACTCTTCTGGAGACAAGGCCTTAGTTCCCTGGGCAACTACGGTATCAATGGATTGATATCCTTCTTTGTTGAGCTTGACATTTAGGGGAAAGTATTTAGGCGGAGGTAAGAGTCCGTCTGTAACTTCTGCAATAAACTCTGCTTTGCTCATATCGGCTCTCAAGGCATAGTTCATGCGCTTCTGATTGCCCAAAGTATCAACGGTGTCTGTGGACATATTCTTACCACAGGCAGAACCTGCGCCGTGCGCGGGATAAACGATTACTTCATCAGGTAAGGTCATGATCTTGGCGCGCAAACTGTCGTAAAGCATGCCGGCAAGATCTTCTTGCGTCATGTCTGCGGCTTTTTGAGCCAGATCAGGTCGGCCTACATCGCCTAGAAATAGGGTGTCTCCACTGAAAATTGCATGTGGGCTACCTGAAGCATCTTGCAGCAAATAAGTGGTGCTTTCCATGGTGTGACCTGGAGTGTGCAGTACTTTAATAGTGCAATCGCCTAAAGGAAATTCTTGATCGTCTGTCGCGATCAGTGCGTCAAAACTTGGATTAGCCAACGGACCGTAAATGATAGGAGCTCCGGTCTTTTCCGCTAGGGTAAGGTGTCCGCTTACAAAGTCTGCATGAAAGTGTGTTTCAAAGATATACTTGATGGTGCCGTCAATGGCATTCGCCTTCTCTATATAAGGGGCGACTTCTCTTAAGGGATCAATAATTGCAACCTCTCCGTTGCATGAAATCATATAAGCTCCTTGAGCGAGACAACCTGTATATATCTGTTCGACTTTCATCTGCATAAGCAATTTAGGCAGCAAAAATACAAAATAAAAAGGCCTCCCCTGAACTACCTATGAAAATCGGGGAGGCCGTTTGCTGTTGCGTAGTCGCAACAACCCAACAATTACTAAACCTTATTGCACTACTAACTTGGTATTAGAAGTATGTTGGGCACCCAGTACAATTGAATTGTATACTGTATTAAGAAAGCGATGCTTTCCTATTTTTCAACCTTGGGCTGCCGTAGGGATGCATCAGTGTCCACTGGGATTCTTCATGCGGGATTAGTGAGTAATCACTCGCATAATCACCAATTCAACTGAACGACGACAAACCTAAGGTATTTTTTATTGTGGCTTTAGAGTTCTTATTTCTCGTGTCAAATCTAGTTCACGCGTAAGGCATTTTTCATTCTAATAAGCTGGGAAGACTTAAAGTGTAGACGATTAGTTTATCGAGTTCGGTGAGTGGATTTATCGTACCTTTGCGGCATGGCACATAAAGCAGGATTTGTCAATATAATCGGGAACCCAAATGTGGGTAAGAGTACGCTCATGAACGCTTTTGTGGGGGAGCGCCTCTCAATTATCACCTCTAAAGCACAGACTACCCGTCACCGAATTCTGGGAATTGTCAATGGCGATGACTTTCAAGTGATTCTGAGTGATACTCCGGGAATTATTAAACCAGCTTATGAGCTGCAAGCGGCCATGATGGATTTTGTGAAATCTGCCTTTGAGGACGCAGATGTTCTCCTTTACTTGGTGGAGCTCGGAGAAAAGTCTTTAAAGGATGAGGCCTTTTTTAAAAAGATCAACAGCACGCAGATCCCAGTTTTGCTGCTTATCAATAAGATCGACACAGGCGATGAAGAAAAGCTCAAGGAGGCCGTAGCCCTTTGGTCAGAGCAAGTCCCCAATGCTGAGGTATTTGCTATTTCCGCTTTAGAGAACTTCGGAGTGGAACAGGTCTTTAAACGCGTTTTAGAGCTTTTGCCAGAATCACCGCCTTTCTATCCAAAAGACGCCTTGACCGACAAGCCTGAGCGTTTCTTTGTCAATGAATCCATCCGTGAAAAGATCCTATTGCATTACAAAAAGGAGATTCCTTATTCGGTTGAGATCGAGACGGAAGAATTCTTTGAAGAAGAGGAGATCATCCGCATGCGTTCCGTGATCATGGTTGAACGAGACTCCCAAAAGGGGATCATCATTGGTCATAAAGGTGCGGCGATTAAACGCGTAGGTATGGAAGCCCGAAAGGACTTGGAGAAATTCTTTGGCAAGCAAGTTCATTTAGAGCTCTACGTAAAGGTCAATAAGAACTGGCGCTCCAGCGAACGTCAATTGCGTCGTTTTGGATACAATCAATCTTGATTGATCACCTCCCACATAAATTTATGAAGCTCCAACATCTGACCTCGTCCAGTGGCTTTACCCATTCGACCAATAAAATAGAGACTAAACCACGCAAGTACCATTAAAAGCATTAGTGCAATGGGCAAGGCAATGGATTCATCTAAGGCGTAGTTGAAATACGCCCAAACTCCGCAGCTCAAAAAAAGGACAGCCACTATAAAATGCAGGAACATAAAAAGGGTCCAGACCGTACTGCTCGGGCCAAAAAGCCCCCGTATTTCTGAAGTCTTATTATCCAGAGGGTTAATCACTAGGTCTAATTGAGGCGACCAATATTGCTGGCGGGCTTTTGGTATTTTGATAAAAACGTGGGCGTCTACTTGAGTGGTGATAAAGCCAGAAGGGTCACTTGCCGCTTTAAAGGCGGCGAGTAATTTTTCTGCGGATTGATCCAGGCTCAGTTTGAACCGCGGTCGCAATACGATGTCTTGTTTGACTTTCACGTTTGCAAAATCAGCCAATTAGTTGAGAACAAATATGGTATTGCTCAGCTGGGAAGAATCCTTAAAACCCATTATCTTTAAACAAACTACAGACCATGACCGAACGCGAAAAGATGTTGGCGGGCCAAATGTATGACCCTTTGGATCCGCAGTTATTGGCAGAAAGAGAAGCTGCCCGAGTGCTTTTTAGAAAGATCAACGATTTGCCGGAACACCTCAAGCCGGAACGCGATAAATTGTTCTATGAACTTTTTGGTTCTGCCGGAAAAGGCCTTTGGATAGAGCCGCCTTTTTACTGCGATTATGGCAATAACATTCACGCGGGAGACAACGTATTTATGAATTTTGACTGCGTTATTTTAGATGTTTGCGAGGTTCGCTTGGGAGATCGAGTCATGTTTGGTCCTAAGGTACAACTCTATACCGCGACCCATCCGCTCAATGCTAAAGCCCGTTCAAGCGGGGAGGAATTGGGTAAACCCATAACCATAGGAAATGACGTGTGGTTGGGAGGTGGAGCCATTGTTTGTCCTGGTGTTACTATTGGAGATGGTGCCGTGATCGGTGCGGGAGCGGTAGTGACCAAAGACATACCGGCCAATGTGTTTGCTGGTGGGAATCCGGCAAAAGTTATTTCGCCAATTGACAATAAATAGACTTGGGGCATCGTGAAGCCGAAATAAAGTCTATTTTTGCAGCCTAAATCCGTAGCGATGAGTATTGTAGCTATAGTTGGACGTCCAAACGTAGGAAAATCAACCTTCTTTAACCGCCTCATTCAGAGACGCGAAGCGATCGTTGATGCTGTTTCTGGAGTGACCCGTGACCGCCATTATGGAAAGAGTGACTGGAACGGCAAGGAGTTTTCCTTGATCGATACTGGAGGATACGTCAAAGGAAGTGATGATATTTTTGAAGCCGAGATTGACAAGCAGGTGGAACTTGCTATTGATGAGGCCGATGTGATCATTTTTATGGTTGACGTAGAAACCGGTGTTACCGGGATGGATGAAGAAGTGGCTCAATTGCTTCGCAAAGCCAAGAAGCCGGTCTTTTTAGCTGTAAACAAGGTAGATAATTCCAAACGTGTTAATGATGCGGTGGAGTTTTATTCTCTCGGATTTGAAAAATACTACACCATTGCTGCAACTAACGGTAGTGGAACTGGAGAGCTTCTAGACGATTTGGTTGAAGCCCTACCTAATGAAGTAGCCAGTGAAGAAGATGAACTTCCGCGCTTTGCGGTTGTGGGACGCCCAAATGCTGGGAAGTCTTCCTTTATCAACGCTTTGATTGGTGAAGATCGTTATATCGTGACCGACATTGCAGGAACCACGCGTGATGCCATTGATACTAAATACAACCGTTTTGGATTTGAGTTCAATTTGGTGGATACAGCAGGGATCCGTAGAAAATCCAAAGTAAAAGAGGATTTGGAGTTTTACTCGGTGATGCGCTCCGTTCGGGCTTTAGAGTACTGTGATGTTGCCTTATTGGTGATTGATGCGACTCGTGGTTTTGAAGGACAGGATCAGAATATCTTTTGGTTGGCCCACCGCAATAATAAAGGAGTGGTGATCTTAGTGAATAAGTGGGATTTGGTAGAAAAGGACCATATGACCACCAAAAAGTTTGAGCAGTACATCCGCAAACAATGTGAGCCATTTACCGATGTGCCGATTGTTTTTATGTCTGCCCTAACCAAGCAGCGTATTTTTAAAGCAATTGAGACGGCTGTTCAAGTTTACAAGAATCGTTCTCAGCGTATCAAGACCAGTGAGCTCAACGACGTCATGCTACCTATCATCGCCGCGACGCCACCGCCCGCATACAAAGGGAAATACGTAAAGATCAAATTCTGTACGCAACTGCCTACGCCGCATCCAACCTTTGCGTTTTTTGCCAACTTGCCGCAATACGTCAAGGATCCTTATAAGCGATTTATTGAAAATAAGCTAAGAGAGGAGTTTGATTACAATGGAGTTCCGCTTACCATTTATATGCGTAAGAAGTAGGTCTTAAAGATTCTCCTTGATCTTGAGTAGTTCGGCTTTAATCCCCTCCAACTTTCTAATGATCTCAAAGTTGTCTAAGGTCTTGCGTTTGTGCTCTTTTAAATGTGTTTTGGCTCCGTCCAAAGTGAAGCCTCTTTCCTTGACCAAATGATAGATCAATTCCAAATTTTTAATGTCTTCTGGAGTGAATTTACGATTGCCTTTAGCGTTCTTTTTGGGTTGGATGATGTCAAATTCCTTTTCCCAAAAACGGATCAATGAAGTATTTACGCCAAAAGCTTTAGCCACTTCTCCTATGCCGTAATAGCGTTTTTCCGGTAAGCTTAATTGCATTAGTCTAAGGATTCATTTTCTTGCTGAGAGGCTTTAAGTAGCTCGTTGAACTCTTCAGCAGTGAGGTTGCCGTAGTAAAAATGAATTGGGTTGATCTTGTTTCCGTCTTTCCAAACTTCATAGTGCAGGTGAGGCGCTTCCGAACGTCCTGTGCTGCCCACAAAACCAATTAGGTCTCCGCGTTTCACCTTTTGGCCTTTTTTTACGTTGTACTTATACAGATGCGCATAAAGACTCTCATAACCGTAGCCGTGTGAAATTCTGATGTGGTTGCCATAACCTGCCGCAGTGGCATCAGCGCGAGTTACAACCCCGTCTCCGGAGGCATATATTGGCGTGCCTCGTGGCGCAGTGAAGTCCATCCCATAATGAAACTTACGGGCTTTGGTAAAAGGATCGGTTCGGTAACCAAAGCCAGATGCCATTCGTGTTAGGTCTTCGTTACGGACCGGTTGAATGGCCGGAATTGCAGCCAGAAGTTTTTCTTTTTCTTCTGCCAAAATCGCAATCTCATCCAAGGATTTAGATTGCACAACAATCTGTTTGGTAATGATGTCCAAGCGTTTCGCTGTAGAAATGAGTAAGTTGGAGTTGTCAAAGCCTTCCCAGTCTTTGTACCGGTTTACCCCTCCAAATCCAGCCAATCGTTGTTCCTCAGGAATAGGATTGGCTTCAAAATAAACTCGATACAGGTTGTTATCGCGCTCCTGCAGCTCGGTCAAGACAGCCTGTGCCTGATCCATTTTTTTGTTCAAAAGCTCCAAACGAAGTTCTGCATTGGCTAATTCTCTGGCCAGCGCTTTCTCTTTAGGAGTTTCTATATACGGCAAATTGAGGTAAAGCAGAAAGAAGAACAGCCCTGCGAGCAAAATGCCCAAAGTCGACAAGAGGATAAATCCAAAAGTTCGGCCCTTTTTGGGTTCTATTTTTCGATAGGATAAAGTCTCGCTATCGTAGTAATATTTTACCTTCGACATAAGTTAAAATGTGCTATTTTTGCCCTTGATTATTGGGGGATTACAAGGCGCTAACGCAGTACAAAGATAAAAATTGTTTGTGGCCTATCCTAATGCAACGGTTGGCTGAGGTAAGTCCGCCTAACTCATTTAAAATAAACCAGATGAAGTCCCAGGACATTCGCAAGACATTCTTAGAATTTTTCAACTCCAAAGCACACGCTATAGTGCCTTCTGCGCCTATGGTGATCAAAGACGATCCAACCCTGATGTTTACCAATGCGGGGATGAATCAATTCAAGGAGTTTTTCTTGGGCAATAAGAAATCCAACGATCCACGGATTGCAGATACTCAGAAGTGTTTGCGTGTTAGTGGAAAACACAACGATTTGGAAGAGGTAGGAAAGGACACCTATCACCACACCATGTTTGAAATGTTGGGGAACTGGAGTTTTGGTGATTATTTTAAAGAGGAAGCTATCGCTTGGGCTTGGGAACTTTTAACCGAGGTCTTTAAAATTGACAAGGACAGTCTTTATGTGACCATTTTTGAAGGAGACGCTTCAGAAGGACTCGACAGAGATACCGAGGCCTATAAATTCTGGTCACAGCATATTGCAGAGGACCGAATTCTAAACGGAAACAAAGCCGATAATTTCTGGGAGATGGGTGATCAAGGACCCTGTGGGCCTTGTAGTGAGATCCACGTAGACATTCGTTCCGAAGAAGAAAAACAACAAGTATCTGGTGCAGATTTGGTAAACATGGACCATCCTTTGGTGGTTGAGATCTGGAACCTGGTATTTATGCAATACAATCGCAAAGCAGACGGTTCACTGGAAAAGCTTCCTGCACAGCATGTGGACACCGGAATGGGCTTTGAGCGTTTATGTATGGTCTTGCAGGACAAAAAGAGTAATTACGACACTGACGTGTTTACCCCGCTCATTCGCGAAATCGAGGCGATTACCAATTCCAAATACGCCCAATCAGAAGAGGTGGATATTGCCATCCGCGTGATTGCAGATCACTTGCGCGCAGTAGCATTTGCTATCGCAGATGGGCAATTACCATCCAATACAGGAGCTGGTTATGTGATCCGCAGAATTTTGAGACGCGCTATCCGCTACGGCTTCACATTCTTGGATCAGAAAGAACCCTTCATTTATGAATTGGTAGAGACTTTGACTGCTCAAATGGCGGCTGCTTTCCCAGAGTTGAAAAAACAAAAGAACTTGATCACCAATGTGATCAAAGAAGAGGAGCAATCCTTCTTGCGCACTTTGGATCAAGGCCTTTTACTGTTGGATCAAGTGATCACCAATGCCAATGGACAAACCATTTCTGGTGAAAAGGTCTTTGAACTTTACGATACTTACGGCTTCCCAAAAGACTTGACAGCACTTATCCTTAGTGAGCGTGGCTTGAGTATGGATGAGGCAGGCTTTGACAAAGAACTGCAAAAACAAAAAGAGCGATCCCGCGCTGCTACTAAAGTAGAGACGGGAGACTGGGTAGAACTCCGTGAGGACGATGAAGAAGAGTTTGTCGGCTACGACACCCTTTCTGCTCCGGTGACTATTACGCGTTACCGCGAAGTGGCTACCAAAAAAGAAGGAACACTATATCAGTTGGTCTTTAATGTAACACCTTTTTATCCAGAAGGTGGAGGACAGGTAGGTGATAAGGGTTATTTGGAAGCTTCCAATGGAGAGGTAGTTTATATCATCGACACTAAAAAAGAAAACAACCTTATTGTTCACTTTGCCAAGAACTTGCCGCGTCATCCAGAAGCGAATTTCACCGCAGTAGTAGATGAGAAACAGCGTGCCCGTTCTGCGAGTAA
Organism: Gilvibacter sp.; assembly: GCF_013214815.1. GTDB lineage: Bacteria > Bacteroidota > Bacteroidia > Flavobacteriales > Flavobacteriaceae > Gilvibacter. The sequence goes on along the minus strand of NZ_JABSPU010000028.1, from coordinate 16,973 downwards.
TCACACAGCAACACACTTATTGCATCAGGCGTTGCGCAACATTTTAGGAACTCACGTGGAACAAAAAGGTTCTATGGTACATTCCGGGAACCTGCGCTTTGACTTTTCACACTTCTCTAAGGTTACTGCAGAACAATTAGAAGAGGTTGAATCCTTTGTCAATGCGCGTATCCGCGAAGGTTTGCCTTTAGAAGAGCAACGCGGAATCCCTTATGATACCGCCATTGAGCAGGGCGCTATTGCTTTGTTTGGTGAAAAGTATGGCGATGCGGTACGTACCATTCGTTTTGGAAAGTCTATGGAGCTCTGTGGAGGAACTCACGTAGCTAATACCAGTGACATCTGGCACTTTATTATTACATCAGAATCTGCTGTTGCAGCAGGTGTGCGCAGAATTGAGGCGATCACCAGCGATGCAGCTAAGGCTTATTTTGAAGACACTTCTAAAGAACATCAGCAATTAAAACGACTGCTGAACAACGCAAAAGATCCTGTAGGTGTTCTGGAAGGCATTCAGCAAGAAAACGCTCAGCTAAAAAAACAATTGCAGCAACTCCTTAAAGAAAAGGCCAAGCATCTTAAAACTCACTTGATCGACCAATTGGAGCAGAAAGAGGGCGTTGCTTTCTTGGCGACAGAAGTGGATCTGGACGCGGGAGGGATGAAAGATCTCGCTTTTGAAATGGGACAGAACAGAACGGATCTGTTCTTGCTCTTAGGCTCACGTCAAAACGGGAAAGCCTTATTGAGTTGTTATATTTCTAAGGAGCTCACTGCAGATGGAAAACTCAATGCGGGAACTATTGTTCGCGAGTTGGGTAAACACATTCAAGGTGGAGGCGGAGGTCAACCCTTCTTTGCAACTGCTGGAGGAAAGAACCAAGATGGAATTGAAGCAGCACTTGCTGCCGCTGTGCAATATTTGAACTAAGATGAAGCGGAGTACGACCATATCGATTACTCCACAATCTCCTGCGATAGACCATCACGGAAGCAGTCTTTTTTTAGGCTCTTGTTTGGCTATTAAAATGGCAGAGAAGTTTGATTTCTTCTCCCTGCCACATACAGCCAATCCTTTTGGGGTTTTGTTTCAGCCACTGGCTATTGAGTCGTTGGTTAAGCGGGCATTGGATCAGCAGTTATTTACAGCGTATGATCTGGATCAACGCGATGATATTTGGTACTCTTTCAGTGCGCACACTGCTCAAAGCGGAATTGATAAGCAAACGGTTTTAGACGGATTGAATTCAGCCCTGATAGGTCTGAGATCTGCGCTACTAGAATCTAAACACATCATCATCACGCTGGGTACTGCTTGGGTCTACAAACATCTGGAGCGCAATCAGTATGTGGCCAATTGCCACAAACAACCCGGAGGAGTCTTTAAAAAAGAGCTCTTATCTACAAAAGAAATTGAGCGCAGTCTCCATCATATAGGTACGCTTGTGCCTAATCAGAACCCCGAAGCTACTATTCTACTCACTGTTTCACCGGTTCGTCATGTAAAAGACGGCATTGTTGAGAATTCAAGGTCGAAGGCCCATCTGCTGGCTGCGGTGCATCAAGTGGTTGATCAAAATGAGCGTGCCCATTACTTCCCAGCCTACGAGCTTTTGATGGATGAATTGCGGGACTATCGCTACTACGGATCGGATCTGATCCACCCCAATGCGCAGGCGGTTGCACACGTTTGGGATTGCTTCAAAACTGCTTGGGTGGCCCAAGATTCTCAAGAACTTATGGATACTATTGGCGGACTAAAAGCCGCAATGAATCACCGTTCCCAGATCCCTGGAAGTAATGCGGATCGAGACTTTAAGCGTAAGCTGCAAGAGCGTTTAGAAGCTTTTCGAACGGAACATCCACACATCAGTATTTGATCAAATACGACAACTGCCCTATTGATTGCCCAGGCTATTGTGCTCAATTTTGCTACCAGAAATCATTAAAACTAGCAAGATGAACACTCTTAAAGTATTAAGCCGATACGCTTTCATATTTATTGCACTATTGGCAACAGCATGTGATAAAGACGATGATTCTTCCGATGGTGGAGACGATCCAGCTGCAAGCGGTGAAGAATTTGTAACGGCTAAAGTAGATGGTGCCGATTATGCCGCGGCGCAAGATCCAGTGATTATTGTTGGAGCTGTGCTTGAAAGCGGAATCCTAAATGTACAAGGTGGAACCAATAGCGGTGAGACCATTCGTATCACCATTGTTGGATATGATGGTCCGGGAACCTATACCTCAGGGGACAACGCAGCCAACCAGAATCTAATGGGATATTTTACAGTTTCTCCGGTTGCGGGTTGGTTAAACAACGGTGTTACTTCCTTAGTTGATGGCGTTGGTAGCGGAACTGTTGAAGTGACTTCTGATGCCGATGGCGTTGTAGAAGGAACCTTCTCCTTTAAAGGTTATAACGCAGAAGATATGACCATGAAAACCATCACCGATGGTCAATTCAAAGCTATTGTAGATTAAGCGAATCTCAATGTTGAGGTTTTTATGTGGAAAGTCGGGATACCCCAGGGTATCTCGGCTTTTACGCTTTTAGACTAACTACTTGAAATTCAGAATACGGCAATTGCCCTATTGAACTGCTAAAGCATTTGTAGCACTTTTGAACAACACTAAAAACGATTCAAATTATGAGACCAACAGCTTCACTTTTAACCCTACTTTTTGTGTGCTTGAGTGTGACTCCGCTCTCGCTGGCTCAAAAGGCAGAGACCCCAGATTGGCAATACGATACCGGAGCAAAGATCAACGATATGACCATTACTCAAGGAGGAACTGTGGTTGTAGCAACAAACGATGGTCTGGTAGGGATCAAGCCGGGGTCAAATGATCTGTTATTCAACTTTACCGACTATGGACGCGTAAAGCCTGAGGAGTTGACCTTTATTCCGAATTCACCTTATGTGATGGTCGGACAGACGGGATTTGGTGCCATGACCACTAAAAAAGCAGTGATTGACTATATGTCCGGAAAGACACTTTTCAGCACGGAGAACAACGGTTGGAAAATCGTTTGGACCTGTCATGTAATGATGCCTCAAAATAAACTAGTGGTTAGCGGACAGCGCCGAGCTAGTGAAAAATATACTAATGCCGTTGCCATTTATGATCTCAACACTGGAGAACAGGAGAGCTTCTTCAAATTCAAGGGATCAGAAATGGTGAGCGGCCGCCCTTTGCTTCTAAAGAATGGACTGATTATTCCAACGAGCAAAGGACTTTCAAAAGTGGACATGAACAGCGGAACCATTGCCTGGAAGGCAGACCTTAAAAATGTAGGTTGGATGGTCGCTGATGAGTCCGAACAAGAAATCTATGGCTTTGTGGGTAAGCCCAACGGTGGATCCACCAAGGTGTACAAAATTAGCGCGACTGGCCAAATGCTGTGGGATGATGGGCATAAGGTCAAGGGAAGCGTGGTCAATTTTGAGATATTACCCCAAGGCCTTGCTATTGTGAGCAACGTAGATAATTCTGGCAAGAAAGGAATTATGAGCGTTGCAGCCGGAAGATCGGAGAGTAAGATCGCTTTCCTCTCAGCACAGACCGGTGACGACCTTTGGGAGAAGGCTCCAAAGACCAAAGGTTATGTGCAGCATTTTTACATCATGGAAGACGGGATCCTCTTTGGAATTTATGAAGGTGGAATCAACAAGATTTCCTTTGATGGACAGACCTTGTTTAAAAAACCTTTGAAAACAGGAGAGAACATTTTAACCATGGCTTCTACTCCGCAGGGATTGATCTACATCACCTCAGAAGATGCCAACATCGTGAATCTGGAAACGGGAGAGCAGGTTTGGAACAAACCACTCAAGTACCGTCGTGCAGATGCCGTGAGTTCTACTTTTGATGCTAAGAACAACCGCTATTTGATCGGAGCTGATGAGGTCGTATTTGCAGTGGATGCCAACTCTGGTGAGGTTTCAGACTTTGCAGAGGTATCTTTTGAAGGCAAAGAAGACCCAACAAGAATTGAGTGTAGAGACGGTGGCGTCTTATTGAGCAGTAGTCAAAACATGATGCTTTTGGACTTTGGCGGGACCACCGATTGGCACGAGTATCACCGAGCTCCAGGAAAGAGTGCCTTTGGTGCGATCTTGGCTGGTGCTATGGCAGTAGCTACGGCAGCTACGGCGGCTGCGAGTTATGCGGAGGCCAACAACAACAGAAACCGCTTGGGCAATTACACATCTCGCGGGCAGGCTTATGCTGACTTGGGCGCCGGAATGGCTATGGCGAGTGGTGCTTCCATCAATGAAATGCTCAAAAGATTTAAGGCAACTTCTGCCACGGAGAATGCGCAATTTGTTTTGACCAAACTGGACGACGGCGTGGGCTTGGTGAAGATCAACAAAGACACTGGTCTTGTGGAGAAAGAGATCATTCTAAAGGACAAAAAGCCGGAATATCAGGTGGACGACTTTGGTGGTATCCTCTATTACAAGGCAGACAACAGTACCATTTATGCCTACGATCTGAACAAATAAAAATCCCAAACTACCTTTTTTAGAAATACCCTTGGTCTGCTGAGGGTATTTCTTTTATTGTTCCCGATAATTTTTAACTTAGTGAAATAGTAAGTTTTAACCATCGCAAAATGACAGCTTTACCATTTTGCAAACCATCTCCAAACTGTAGTCATATGAAAGCCTTAGTTTCTTTTTTGGTACTTCTGTTCTTTGTATCCACAAGTTGGGCGCAAATTCCGGAGCCAACCAATCCAGTACGTCAAGAAGCCAGTCAAAAACAGCCCTCTTATATCAAGTCGGCAACCTATAAGAAAACGGGAGACGATACCTACACACTGTATAGTGAAAGCGGTATTGCACTTAATCAAATGCAAGACTTGACCAAGTTGAGTACAAGTTCTTTGGCCACCTTGCATTTGCCGTCAAGAACCATCATTCTCTTGACGGATTTTGACGATGTTGCGGTTGGGTCCACCAATCCAACAAAGATTCTTCTGCGAGACACTGCCAAGGATTTTTATTTAACCAACCCAAACTCTTTCATCACCTATGTAGATGATAAATCTTATACGGTAGAGGTTACTCGCGTAAAAGACAGTTATGTGGCTTATGTGGCGGAATTGGACAAGACCTATATTGAGAAAGACATTCGCCTGTTTCCAGATTGGGGAGCAGCTAATTTGATAGACATGGGCTATGCTCCAGACAATACGTATTGGTATCGTGATGTAGCTACAAAAGAATACGCCATCATCATTAGAGGGGAGAGTATGGATTATACGGATGTTACCTCGGAGCTTCGTGGCGATGATCGTATCGTCCTAAAGAATGGTAAACCTGTCTATTTGCTTAAGGATTATGTGAACGCTTCCACCTATGTGGTGCGACCCGTAAGCACCAAAGTTGGAGCCTACGGCTCTGAAGGCGGTGGTAGTGTGAGCAGTGATTCCAACTGTGTTCGTGGAGATTGTGAAGATGGTTTTGGAAAGTATGAGTACAACAACGGCTACTATGATGGTTTTTGGCGCAATGGTAAAAAGTCGGGATATGGACTTTACTCTTGGGATGATGGTGCTACCTACATTGGAAATTGGGAGAATGATAATATGGATGGTTATGGGGTCTTTACCGATAATAACGACGATATGTATAAAGGCATGTTTAAGAACGATGCCTTGCAAGGGAAAGCGGTTAAAAATATAGGCGATGACTGGGAGCGAGGAATTTACGATGAAGGCCGGCTTACTCAAGAATTTGACTTTTACGGAACGGATGAAACTGAAGGATGTACTGTAGGAGACTGTCAAGACAAATACGGAAAAATGGTCTTTGACAACGGAGATACTTTTGTCGGATTTTTTAAGAACGGTAACCTGCAAATGGGAACCTATAGTTTTGCCTCTGGAGCAAGCTATAGCGGGCAATTTGATAGCTCCGGACGCTTTTCAGGTATGGGCCGATTTTGGTTTGCTAATGGAGATTATTACGGCGGCGCTTGGTCCAAGGGGAAATTCAACGGTCGGGGATATTATTCGGTCAAGGATTCTGGAGATATCAAGATCGGCTACTTTGAAGATGGTAATTTTGTTCGATCAGAATAGCTTAAAGACTTAAAATACGGCACTTGCCGTATTTTTTTTGTACCTTAATTTGAGCATTTTTGACACACATAAAAACAAACAAGCATGAGATTTTTACTAGCACTAGCCCTTGTGTTTGGCGGTATGCAAGCCTGGGCTCAAGAAATTCCTCAGAAGCCTCAAACTCCTAATAAGCCCAAGCAAATGCCGGCCAAAAAGAACACCGTGGTCTCCAGCGACTGTGACTGGGGTGACTGTGAGAACGGTTATGGGAAAAAGACCTATGATAACGGTGACTATATCGGTTTTTGGCGCAATGGTAAGAAAGAAGGTTATGGCAGTTATTACTGGTTTGAGACCAAGGGGCAATACGTTGGTGAGTGGACTGATGACAATATGCACGGTTATGGCGTATATATTGGTGAAAACAAAGACAATCTAAAGGGACAATACAAAAACGGTTCCATGAATGGAATTGGGGTAACGGTCCGCAATAACGAATGGCAACAGGGTGTGTTTACCAATGGAAACCTGACCGAAAAGTATCCATACTACAGCAATAACAAGGATAAGGGATGTTCCGTTGGTGATTGCAACAATGGCTATGGCCGTTGGGATTATGATAACGGTGATAACTATATCGGTTTCTTTGAAAACGGAAACCTAAAACAAGGCAGTTACAACTTTTCTAGCGGCGCCCGCTATTCTGGAGAATTCAACAGCAGCAATCAGATGCACGGAATGGGTCGTTATTGGGCCAGTGATGGTTCCTATTATGGAGGCTACTGGGCCAATGGTAAGTTCAACGGTCGCGGTTATTACGACAATAAGGCCACAGGTAAAACAGAGGTTGGCGTTTGGAATAATGGTGTACTTTCCAAGTCTATGTACTAGTAAACTTAGGCAAACCTCAGTGTCAAGAGCAATTTTTCAGTAGTGAGAATTATTGATAATTTGAGAAATTGCTCTTATTTTTAGAAAATAACCAACACATTTTACTCTTATGGAATTCTTTTTCTTTACCCTCATGAGCTTTTTCACGTTCAATGCGGAATTGCCGGCAGATGAACTTAATTCACCTTCAGAGCAAACTGAAATTAAGTTGAGAAGAACCGATAGTGGTTCCGGATCTTATGAAGGTACTGCCAAATCCCGCAGTGGTTCAGGTTCTTACGCCTAGAGCTTAAATTCCCCATTCCTTTTATTACCTACACTTTTTAAGGCAATTGCCCTATTGATAACCGATGCTGCTAGCGCTATTTTTAGAGTCACTATATCAGTATGATGGAAAGCAATAGCATATTTATTGTTGGGTTCGTGCTGGTGCTCGCACTTCTGATTTTGTTGTTTTACAGGCGGAATATATCTGCTTTGAAAACGGCACATTTGGAGCGTTGCGGCACCTTGTCGAACTGTTATAACAAGCACAGAGATCAGATCCTTACAAGGCAGAAGCTTTTGGGTAATTATGATTTCCAACGCTTTAATTTAGAGCAGGTCTTGCAAGAGCAAGCACCGCTCCATTGCACCTAACGCAAGGACCATTATGAAGATTAAATACGTCTTTTATTTGCTATTGTTCCTTTGGCAAAGCTTGAGCACGGCTCAGGTACTCCAGGAAAATATTGACAGTTTACTTACCGAATATCAGCGTTTAGGCCCAGATACTAATCGGGTGCGATTGTTGGAAAAACTTGCTTCCCACTATAATGTGGCTGCTTTAGATAGTGCGCGTGCCTATGCGATCGAAGGTTTAGCCTTGGCAGAAGAACTTAAAGACGTCAACGGTCGTTGGAGTACACGTAATGTACTTGGGACTTACCACGAACGCAAGGCACAGTATGATAGTGCTTTGGTTCAATATGACGATGCGCTAAAAATCATTGATTCTCTCAAAAGTGTTCGAGGCTATGCGGTTGTGCTCAATAACAAAGCCACAGTATTTATCAGACAAGCTAAGTATGAGGAGGCTTTGTCTTTATTATTTAGAGCTTTAGAGGCTGAAGAGCAGCTCGGGAATAGAGAAGGAGTAGCGCAGGCATATAACAATATTGGTGTGGTCTATTATTACTCTCAAAATTTTGACAAGACCACAGAATACCTCACTAAAGCCTTAGAAATCCAAGAGGAGCTGGGCAAGTTGGACGGTCTTATTTTAGGGTATAATAATGTAGGGGCGATTCGAGATTATCAACAGAAGTATCAGGAGGCCATTGGTTCCTACCAAAAGGCTTTGGATATCAGCAAGCAGCTCGGTGATGTGAAACAAGAAGCGATCGCTTGGTCTAATATTGCTTTAGCGCGAGCCAAAATGGGTGATTTAACCCAAGCAGAGGCCGATATCACCACGGCATTGGCCTTGCGTGACCAAGCCAGTGACCCTCAAGGTAAGGTGCAGAGTCAGATCACCTTTGGGCAAGTGTTGCAGCGACAAAAACGATTTGGACTTGCAAAGAGCTATTTTGAAAAGGCGTTGGAAGTCGCCAAAAATAATGAGTTACTCTTGCTGCAGAGAGAAGCGCTTACAGGGCTTTCTGATCTCGCAACAGAGAACAAAGACTACCGAGCTGCCACTGGTTATCTCAATGAGATCATTGTGATCAAGGACAGCATAACCAATAAAGAAAATGCCGAGGCCATGGCAGAAATGGAAACCAAGTATCAGACCCAGCAAAAGGAAAATCAGATCTTGGAACAACGGGCAGAACTCGCAGAGGCCAAGCTGATCAATCGCCGCAGAACGGCCCTTTTGGTTGGGAGTTTAGGATTGGCATTCTTGTTTGGTCTTATCGGCTTTTTGGTATATAAACAGCAGCGTCTTAAGAATCAGCAGCTCCAAAAGGAAGCTGAATTAAGAACAGCACTGGCTAAGATCGAAACCCAAAACAGTTTGCAGGAGCAGCGATTACGCATCTCCAGAGATCTGCATGACAATATCGGTGCTCAGCTTACCTTTATCATCTCCAGTTTGGACAATCTCAAGTATGGATTCAAGGACATGGAAGAAAAGCTCAAGGGCCGATTAAGCGGGATCAGTAGCTTCACCAGTCAAACCATTTATGAGCTGCGAGACACCATTTGGGCCATGAACAAAGACAACATCAGCCTGGAAGATCTCAAAACACGAATCACTAATTTTATGGATCAAGCCAAGGCTTCAACCCAGGGGATAGCCTTTGATGTTAAACTAGATCCAAGCTTAGATCCAGATTACAGTTTTAAAGCGCTGACGGGGATGAACCTGTATCGAATCATTCAGGAATCCGTAAACAACAGTTTGAAGTATGCCGATCCAACTATGATCGAGTTGCAGATTGATCAGACATCAGAAGGTTTCAATCTCGTGGTGTCTGATGACGGTAAAGGCTTTGATGAGAATGAGATCGAGGCGGGTAATGGTCTGGCTAATATGCGTAAGCGCGCTCGGGAGCTTCAGGCAAGTCTAGACATTAAAAGTGCGCCTGGATCGGGAACTCAGGTAAGTTTAAGTTTACCTACACAATAGGGCAATTGCCCTATTGCAAATTTGTCTTTTGCTGCTGATATTGATTTCAGCTTAGAATCTCTATCTTTAAGAATATGAATCGCAAACTGGCTATAGTAGACGATAACTCTTTTCTGATCAACGCCGTTAAGGAAAAGCTTTCTTTTTTTGACAATATCGCTGTGCGATTTACGGCTTGCGATGGCAGCGATCTGCTTAAAAAGCTAGAGGACAATCACAATTTAGATCTGATCCTCATGGATATTGAAATGCCGGTGCTTGACGGTATTGAGACCACAGCCGTGGTCAAACAAAAGTATCCGCATATCAAGATCATCATGTTGACGGTTTTTGATAACGACGAGAATATTTTCAATGCGATCAAAGCCGGGGCAGATGGTTATTTGTTAAAAGACGTCAATCCAGATGATCTGCATAATGGGATAGAAGAAACCCTCAATGGAGGTGCTGCGATGAATCCTTCCATTGCGCTTAAAACCTTGAAACTACTCAGAGATCCATCCTCTGTAAAAAATCAAGAAGACAAAGAGCAAATTGCTCTGTCTAAAAGAGAGGTCGAGGTTTTGGAACAACTCAGCACCGGTCTGAGCTATACTGCCATTGCAGACAATCTGATACTTTCTCCGAGCACGGTGCGCAAGCATATTGAGAACATCTACAAAAAACTGCAAGTTCACAGCAAAATTGAAGCCGTTCAAAAGGCCAGAAACCACAATTTGATCTGATACTCAGGGGTTGAGGTTTTCCCACACATTTCCTCAAAAAAACGTACCTTAGGGCAAGACTAGGACCCATGCGTAATTTCTTATTCGGAGCTTGTTTTGCTTTACTGATCGTCTTTGTTTATCAGTATTGTGACTACCGCCGTCAAGGCTCGCAAGAACAATTGCAGAGCTCTGCGCTTTTGCAGCAACAGTTAGAGAATGTAGGCAAGCTGATAGTGACCGAATCGAACTTTACACAGATTCACAATTACGAAGATTCCAAAAAGTACTATTTCGACGCTTTGACCTTCAAGAAGAAGGCCTTGGTGGTAGTAGATGCTAAAGCGCAGGTCAGTTATGATCTTCGACAAATGGAAGTTCGTATTGATACCAGTTCTAAAAGTGTGGTCATTACCCACATTCCAGAGCCGGAATTGAGTCTGTCTCCCAAGATTGAATACTTTGATGTTGATGGAGGGATCTTTAACGATTTTGATGCCGAGTCGCTCAACGCGATCTCAGCAAAAGTGACGGATAGCCTAAGGGTGCAGGCTTTACAAAGTCCGTTGATGAGCAATGCTCAGAATCGATTGATCTCCGAACTCCAGCAACTTTTTGTATTGACCAACTCCATGGGCTGGTCGTTGATCTATAGGGATCGAACCATTAAGGAACCCGACGATTGGGTCTTCCTGGATTAATCAAAACCTGCAGCAATTTGAAAACTCCCACTAGAAAAGAAGAAATCATTAAGAGTGCCGCCAAGCTATTTTTAGAACGCGGTTATAGTGCTGTCACTATGCGTGATCTTGCCAAAGAACTCGGCATCAAAGCAGCCAGTTTATACAATCATATATCCTCTAAACACGAGATCTTAGAATCGTTGATCATCAGTGTTGCGGAAGAGTTTACCGTTGGAATGAATCAAATATTCCTCTCGGAACTCAGCACATTAGAAAAAGTAGAACAGGTCATTCACCTGCATATTGATGTGACGGTTAAGAATCAGGATGCCTTGGGGTCGCTCAACAACGATTGGATGCACTTGGAAGGTAAGGCGCTTCCGTATTTTGAACAAATGCGCAATCAGTACGAGGAGAATTTCAGACAAATCATTAAAACAGGAATCGCCGAGGGCAGTATTGCGGCACGCGATCCGGAAATTCTATTGTTTTCTGTGCTTTCTACGTTAAGGACCCTGTATTTGTGGTATCCAAAGAAGAATAGTATTGATATGCAGACACTTAAGGCAGATATGACGGCTACCATGTTGGCCAGTATCCGGGCCTAAAGTATTGGCAAAAATTTATATAAACGCGTTTGTAGATTTAACTAACAAACGTTAGTTTTGTATAATAAATTCAGGTATGGCAAAGTTTTACGACATCCGCATTGCTGACATCTACAAGGAAACCACAGATACTTCTGTAGTCACCTTTGAGATCCCAGAATCCTTAAAAGAAGAATTCTCCTTCACGCAGGGACAACATTTGACCTTATGCGCCGAGATCAACGGCAAGGATGAGCGCCGTTCCTACAGCTTGTGCTCTAGTCCGTTAGATGGGCTTTGGCGTGTTGCAGTAAAGCAAATTCCAGGCGGTGTCTTTTCAACCTTTGTGAATGAGCAGCTCCAAAAAGGAGATACCCTTCAACTCATGCCGCCGAGTGGGCGTTTCTTTGTTCCTATCAGTGAAACGCCAAAGAACTACATAGCTTTTGCTGCGGGTAGTGGTATCACTCCTATTCTTTCTATCATTAAAACACATTTGGCTCAAGAGCCAGACAGTAGTTTCAAGCTGTTCTACTTGAACCGTACTGTCAAATCCATTATCTTTAAAGAAGAGATTGAAGCGCTTAAGAATCAATACTTTGATCGGTTTGAGATCTTTTATTTTCTCTCCAGAGAGCGCAGAGATATCCCCTTGTTCAACGGACGTTTTGACGAGGAGAAAATGCAGGCATTGACTAAGACCTTTATTGACGTGCCTGATACGCATGGCTGTTTTATTTGCGGACCGCAGGAAATGATCTTTTTGATCCGTGACGCGCTGCAAGGCCAAGGTATGGACTTGGAAAACATCCACTATGAATTGTTTTACTCAGGAGACGCTCCGGCGCCTGCTGTTGAACTCAAAGAAGTACAGGAAGGAACAGAAGTGGTCATTATTGATGGCGGGAAGGAGTTCCACTTTGTCATGGGAGAGGACTATGACAATATCTTGGATGCTGCATTAGCCGCAGGAGCTGATCTGCCCTATGCCTGTAAAGGTGGAGTGTGTAGCACATGTAAATGTAAAGTACTCAATGGCGATGTAGCCATGAAGATAAATTACGCTTTGGAGCCCGATGAGGTGGCGCAAGATTTTGTGTTGAGCTGTCAAGCAGTTCCGCAGAGCGATAAAATCACCGTCGACTTCGACGTTTAAAAATTCGGAATTATGAGTGAAAAAGAAATCAAAAACCTGGAAGAGATCTTTGAGCAGCGTATAGCGAATGATGAAAAGATCGAACCTAAAGATTGGATGCCGGAGAAATACCGAAAAACACACATCCGTCAGATCTCTCAGCATGCCCATTCAGAAATCGTTGGAATGCTTCCAGAAGGAAATTGGATCACCCGTGCTCCATCCTTGAGACGTAAAGCCGCCCTTTTGGCCAAAGTACAAGATGAGGCTGGTCACGGCTTGTACCTCTACAGTGCTTGTGAAACTCTAGGGATCAGTCGTGAAGAACTCTATGAGCAGCTGCATACTGGGAAAGCTAAGTATTCCAGTATTTTCAATTACCCAACGGTAACTTGGGCAGATATTGGAGCCATTGGCTGGTTGGTTGATGGCGCTGCGATCATCAATCAAGTGCCTTTGTGTAATACTTCATTCGGGCCGTACGCACGTGCTATGGTTCGTGTGTGTAAGGAAGAGAGTTTCCACCAGCGTCAAGGTTATGAGATCATGTTGACCCTGTCCAAAGGAACTACGGAGCAAAAAGCTTTAGCACAAGATGCACTCAACCGTTGGTGGTGGCCAAGTCTGATGATGTTTGGTCCAACCGATGCAGAATCTGTGCACACGGAACAATCCATGAAATGGAAGCTCAAGCGGAAGACCAATGATGAATTGCGTCAGCAGTTCATTGATCAAACAGTCCCACAAGCTGACCTGCTTGGTTTAACGGTTCCAGATCCAGACTTGAAATGGAATGAAGAGCGTGGCTCTTATGATTTTGGAGCGATTGATTGGGATGAGTTCTGGCAAGTAGTGAAAGGACACGGTCCTTGTAACAAGGAGCGCATGAACGCACGTGTTTCTGCGTGGGAGAACGGAGCTTGGGTACGCGATGCTGCGATTGCCTATGCAGACAAACAGGCGAAAGCTAAGGAAGTGGCTCAGGCCAGTTAAAACGATCAATATGGAAAAAAAGAATTGGCCCTTATGGGAAGTTTTTGTCCGCTCTAAGAACGGATTGGAACACCGTCACTTTGGAAGCTTGCATGCTGCAGATGCCACCATGGCTTTGGAGAATGCACGTGATGTTTACACGCGCCGCAATGAGGGCGTGAGCATATGGGTGGTAGAATCCAAACACATTACCGCTTCGAACCCGGAGAATCACGGAGAACTTTTTGAGCCGGCGCAGGATAAGGTGTACAGACACCCGACTTTCTACGATCTGCCGGATGAAGTAAAACACATGTAATTGATCCCTATGGAGCATCAATCATTATATCAATATCTATTGACCCTAGGCGATAACGCCTTGATCTTAGGGCAGCGTTTGGGAGAACTCTGCGGACACGGTCCGAGCTTAGAGACCGATATTGCCTGTACCAACATCGCTTTGGATCTTTTGGGGCAGACCCGCAGTTGTTTTCAATATGCTTCTAAGCAATTAGACGGTAAATCAGAAGACGACGTGGCTTTTCTCAGAAAAGAGAATGAGTATACCAATGTACTTTTGGTGGAACAACCCAATAACGACTTTGCTTTTGTCATTACGCGTCAGTATTTTTTTGATGTTTATCATTTAATGCTGATGGAGTGGTTGTCTGCTAATTCAGCCGATGAAACCGTTAAAGCCATTGCGAATAAAGCCGTCAAAGAGGCGCGTTACCACCGCCGATTCTCATCGGATTGGATGCTGCGTTTAGGCGATGGGACCCAGGAAAGTCACCAGCGCGTGCTTGCGGCTGTTGAAGCCCTTTGGCCTTACACCCAAGAGTTCTTTGTGCCTTCTGAGGCGGAGGCTTGGGCTGCATCTGCTGGAATAGGCCCAGATCTAGCTTCTTTTAAAGCCGCTTACTACAACGATGTAGAAGCGCTTTTGGAACAAGCGACTGTGCCAATTCCGGAGAATCCTTACTTCCAAAAAGGTGGAAAACAAGGCAGACATACCGAACATATGGGATACCTATTGGCGGACCTACAATACATGCAGCGTACCTATCCAAACATGACCTGGTAAGATGACCATCAAATTACATCCAAACATAGAAGCCGATCTGCTCCCGATCCTGGAAACTGTTCCAGATCCGGAGATTCCTGTGCTTACTGTTTTGGATCTTGGTGTGATTCGAGAAGCTGTCCGAACAGCGGACGGCGTTCATATAAAATTGACCCCAACCTACACGGGCTGCCCAGCTATGGATGTTATTGGAGATGACCTTAAAAGCGCTTTTGCAGAAAAAGGCATCACGGCTACGATAGAACTGATCTTGGCTCCTGCCTGGAGTACCGATTGGATCAGTGAAGCGGGTCGCGAAAAAATGCGCGAATACGGCATTGCCCCTCCATTAAGTGAGTCTGCAGATAAGGCGGCGCTTTTGGGAGACCAACGTTTGGTGCCCTGCACCATCTGTAAATCAACGAATACTAAAATGATCAGTCAGTTTGGGTCCACGGCTTGTAAAGCCTTGTTTCAATGTATGGATTGCCAAGAACCCTTTGACTATTTTAAATGTCTTAAATGAGCGATTTCATTCAATCCCGTCGGGCGGCAGATGTGCAGTATCTGCATTTAAACAGACCCGAGGTCTTCAACAGTTTTAATAGAGAGATGGCATTGGCCATGCAAGATGCCTTGGATGCCGCAGCTTCTGATGATCAGGTCAGAGCGGTAGTTATCACCGGTAATGGGAAAGCCTTTTGTGCAGGTCAAGATCTCAAGGAGGTGACCATTCCAGAATTAAATCCCGGTTTTAAAAAGATCCTTGAAGAGCATTACAACCCAATCATTCAGCGCATTCGCAGTTTGGAAAAGCCGGTGATTGCAGCAGTCAACGGTGTTGCTGCTGGAGCAGGAGCAAACATCGCTTTGGCGTGTGACCTCGTAGTCGCTGCAGAAAAAGCCAGTTTTATTCAAGCCTTTAGTAAGATCGGATTGGTGCCAGACAGTGGCGGAACCTTTTTCTTGCCGCGTCTCATTGGAATGCAGCGTGCTACGGCCCTTATGTTTATGGGCGATAAAGTAAGCGCTACTGAGGCAGAACAAATGGGCATGATCTATCAAGCCGTTCCAGGAGATACCCTTCAGGAAAGTGTGGCGCTGCTTGCAGAAAAATTGGCGGCTATGCCAACACAAGCCTTAGCACGCACCAAGATGTTACTTAACGCCTCATTTAATAGTTCCTTAGAAGGACAGCTCCACTTGGAGTCTGAACAGCAAATTGCCGCAGCGCAAAGTGTGGATTACGCAGAAGGAGTTGCCGCCTTTATAGAAAAGAGAAAACCAAAATTTATAGGGCGCTAGTATGATACATCGAGTAGGTATAATCGGAGCGGGAACCATGGGTAGTGGCATTGCACAAGTAGCGGCCACTGCAGGCTGTGAAGTTGTTCTTTGTGACCTCAATCAAACGGTACTGGATACATCTAAAGACAAGTTAGAAAAGGTACTTAGTCGTTTGGTGGTCAAAGGACGTATTGATGCCGATGAGAAAGCGCGTATTCAAGGCTTGATCAAGTATTCAACAGATATCAAAGAGCTATCCGACGCCAATTTGATCATTGAAGCTATCGTGGAATCTCTGGAAGTAAAGACTAAAGTGTTTCAGCAATTAGAGCCCTTGGTGAGCGAAAATTGTATTATTGCTACAAACACTTCGTCCTTGTCTGTTGCGGCTATTGCAGCTTCTTTAGAACATCCAGAGCGCTGTTTGGGAATTCACTTTTTCAATCCGGCACCACTCATGAAATTGGTAGAAGTAATTCCTGCCGTTCAAACAGATCGAAACAATACAGAATTAATCGTTCAAACCATAAAAGATTGGGGTAAAGTAGTGGCTTTGGCCAAAGACACTCCCGGTTTTATTGTAAACCGAGTGGCTAGACCATTTTACGGTGAAGCCTTGCGCATTTTAGAAGAAGGCATTGCCGATGTTCCCACTATTGATTGGGCCTTAAAGACTAAAGGCGGCTTTAGAATGGGTCCTTTTGAACTGATGGATTTCATCGGGAATGATGTGAATTATACGGTTACAGAAACTGTTTTCAAAGCTTTCTATTACGATCCGCGCTACAAACCGTCTTTTACCCAAAAGCGTTTGAGTGAAGCGGGGTATTTAGGCAGAAAGTCGGGCAGGGGGTATTACAACTATGCAGAAGGCGCCCAGAACCCAGAAGCATTTACTGATGATGCGCTCGGTACATTAATATTCAACCGGGTTTTGGTGACGCTTATCAATGAGGCGGCA